>DASRJB010000402.1:0-14137 GCA_035649715.1 Pirellulaceae bacterium | reverse complement strand
GATCTCGTGCTCGTTCAGCATGGCGACAAGGCTACTGCCACGCCGGTGTGACGGCAATCTCCAGCAGCCGCTCATCACGGACGACCTGCAGTGCGATCCCGCGCGCGTCCTTGATGCTGGTCAGCACACGGTGCAAGTCGTCAGTGCTGGAGACAATTCGTCCGCCGGCCGAGACAAGCCAGTCACCCGGACGCAGCCCCGCCGCGGCTGCCGGACCGCGGGCGGCGACTTCGACGATTTCCACGGCCTGGTCGGCCAGCAGGTCCAGCTCCCGGGCCAGCCTGCGCGGAATCGGCGCGACCGTGACGGTGATGCCGAGCGACAGCCGGCGGACGCGGCCATGCGTCAGCAGTTCCCCGACAACCCAGCGGGCGGTTGTCGCGGGAACGGCGAAGCCCAGCCCCTGGGCCATCGCGATGATCGCCGTGTTGATGCCGACGACCCGGCCGCGGGAATCGACGAGCGGCCCGCCGCTGTTGCCCGGGTTCAGCGGCGCGGTGTGCTGCACGATGTTCTCGATCAGCCGACCCTGCTCGCTCCGCATCGCGCGGCCGCGAGCGCTGACGACGCCGGTCGAGACCGTCGAGCGAAAGCCAAACGGGTTGCCCATCGCGATCACGAGCTGCCCGACTTGCAGGCCGCCAGAGTCGCCCAGTTCCGCATGAGGCAGGTCGCGGGCCGCCAGCCGCACCAGGGCCAGGTCCGTCGCGGGATCATCCCCGATTAAGCGCGCTTCGAGCGAGTCGCCTTCCTCGGTGATCGCCCGCAGCCGCGGCCGCGCGCGGGCCACGTGCGAGTTCGTCAGGGCAAACCCGTCGGGCGTAATCAAAAAGCCCGAACCCTGTCCGGGCTGGCCGTCGCCGGGATGCCCGGTAATCGAGAGGACGGCCGGGCCAATCCGACTCACGACGCCAATCACGGCCTGGGAATAGGCGTCCAGCAAATCCGCGTCCCGGCGGACCTCCGGCGGCCCCGTAGGGCCCTCCGAATCGGCCCCACCCGCGCCAAGGGAAACATTACGGAACGGGCTGTCCAGTCGCCGGGAGTTGACCATTTCTAATACCTCGCTGCTTAAGAATGCGGCTGTCGAATTCTAGCGACGTTCCCGCAAAGGCAACGCCAGTTGGCAATTAATGCGGTTAAGGGAAATATTGCCACCACAATAAATCATTTGTGACGAATGAAGCGTCACAGAATTCCTAAAGTTGCGCTTCGAACTACAGGCGGCACGAGCTTTGCGAGGTAGAATTGTTCAGAATCGAACGATTCACCGATTTTTCCAAAGCGAGGTGCCGGATTTTCTCTTGACGCTGCAGCGGACTTCCGATAACAGACGACAACGCGTTAAACCCCGGGGTCTCACCGCGAAGTCCTCACCTGCAGCATGGAGGTGACTGGTGAGTCCCATTATTACTACGCTCAGCGCCCTCGTTGTTTCTCTGGGCATTGCGCCCAGGGAAAATGTCGCCCGCGAAGCGGTCGATCTCATCGAGGTCAATCACTTTTACGACGAGCACGGACGCCTCGTTTTCGACCAGGTCATCTTCTACGACTGGTCGCAAGACGACGCCCGCTACATGGTCCGGGCCTGGCGGCTGGTCAAAAACCCCGCCCAGCTCCCGCAGCGCGACTGGAAGGACGGCGGCTACGCGGCCGTCTGGCAGGACGGCGACCTGATGCGGCACGTGCGGGCCAAGTCGTTCCGCGAGACCTGGACGCAATACGACCCGGAGCTCATCGAGCGCGAATTCCTGCCCAAGGAACGCCGCAAGGAGTTGATGACGGTGAAGGTCAACCGGCAGCCGCAAGCAGTCGCCGCCCAGCCGGCGCCACAGCCCAGAGCCGTCCCCAGCTCTGCGAGCACCGCGGTCAATCCGTAGCCAAGTGGGGCAGATATCTGCCATCCCAAGCGGCAGACAGGAATGTCTGCCCCACTTAGCGTTTCCGCCCGGGCCTCTTTTCGGCCCGGGCAGTGTACGGGTCTTCCGGCCAGGCGTGCTTGGGATAGCGGGCCCGCAAGTCTTTGCGGACCATTGCGTACGTATTGGCCCAGAAGCTGGCCAGGTCGCCGGTGACCTGGGCCACACGCATGTTCGGCGCGAGCAGGTGCATCAGCACGCTCACACGGCCGCCGGCGATCCGCGGCGTTTCGAGCAGACCGAACACTTCCTGGATGCGCACCGCCAGTATCGGAGGCCGGCCGGCTTCGTACTGAACGGCAATGCGGCTGCCGCTGGGCACTTCGATCCGCTCCGGCGCTTCGCGGTCGATCGCTTGCAATTGCTGCCAGTCGAACAGGCTTTTGAGTGCATGCAGCCAAGGGGCGGCACGCAACTCCGCTAGCGATCGCCGCCCTGCGGCGAGCTGCGGCAATAGTCCGCGCACCGTCTCGTCATCGAGCTGCGGCAGCCTGAGCTCGGGCATCCACTCGGCCAGGCACCGTACGCGAGTGCGAAACTCGGCGACGGCCGAGTCGTCGGCCGGAAACGCCCGCTCCAACCTCACGGCGGCCGCCTCCGCCAGAACGCGGGCGACCACTTCGCCGCCGGGCAATGCCGCCTGCGCTTCCTCAAGGAGCAGCCCCTCGAAGGTCGTCCTCCGGCGGGCCGCGACGCGCTCGCTGGCCTCGTCGAACTCGACGACCGTCTCGATCCGTACGAGCTCCGCGGGCAGCCACGCTCGTTCGACCGCCGAAGCCTGCCGCACGAGCCCTTCGCCACCGCTGCCATTGACGTCGATGCACAAAAAGAGCTCCTCATCGGCTATGGCCACCTCGTCGGCCAACCGCACACCGCGGCCGCCGACCATCAGGGCCCGCCGGCTGTCCAGTTCACGGCGGCGGGCCAGCCGATCGGGATAGGCTGCCAGCAGCGACCGGAAGAAAGCCTCGTCGCCGGCGTTGCCTGGCTCACCGGGCAGCAGCCGCAGCAGCTGGTCGCGCGTCCGCAAGATGTTTTTGGCCGCGCCTCGGTTGAGCGCGCCGAGTTCGCTGTCGGCCTGGCCTGATTTCTCGAACTGCTCAAGTGCATGCACGCGGTCGAGCACGTCGCTACGGCTCTTGGTGCTCGCCGCGCGCCGCTGGCCCGGCTGCCGGACGAAGGGATCGCGCTCGGACAGCAGTGCCGCAGCGAGCGAAGCCTCCGCGAGCACGCCGCGGCGCTGGCCTTCGAGCAAGAGGCGCCCGATCCGCGGGTGAGCGGGCAGCGCGGCGATACGGCGGCCGAGGTCGGTGATCTCGTTGCCGGTGACTGCGCCGAGTAGCTCCAGCAGGCGCCGCGCGCGATCGATCGCGCCGGCCGGCGGCGGGTCGAACCAGCCGAAGGCCGCCAGGTCCGGCTCGATCCAGCACAGGATCTGCAGCACTGCGCCCGCCAGATCAACGCGGGCAATTTCGGGCGACTCGTACTCCGGGCGGCTGCGGTGTGCCGCCTCGGGCCAAAGCCGCAGGCAGATTCCCGGCGCGGTGCGTCCCGCGCGGCCCGCCCGCTGCGCCGCCGCGGCTTGCGAAATCGGCGCGAGCTCCAAGTGATCGAGCCCCGTCCGCTCGTCGAAGCGCAGCTGCCGTGCCAGGCCGCTATCGACGACGGCCGTGACGCCCTCGATCGTCAGCGAAGTCTCGGCGACGTTCGTCGAGAGGATGATCTTCCGCCGGTTGCTCGGCTGCAGCACCGCGTCCTGCTGCTCAGCCGGCAGATCGCCATAGAGTTGGAGCAGGCGCAGATCGCGCCGCTCGGCCAGCGGCGCCAGTCGCTCGGCGCAGCGGCGGATTTCGCCCACGCCAGGCAGGAACACCAGCACGTCGCCCGGCGACTGGTCGAGAACGGAAGCAACGCCTTCGGCGACTAACTCGACGAGCGGCTGCCGCGACAGATGCGGCAGGTAACGAACTTCGACCGGATGGATGCGCCCCTGGCTCTCGACGATCGGGCAGCCGCCGAGATACTCCGCGATCGGCTCGGCGGCGAGCGTGGCCGACATGACGACGATCCGCAGTTCCGGGCGGACTGTCTGCTGGACTTGCCGGACCATCGCCAGGGCCAGGTCGCTGGCCAGCGAGCGCTCGTGGAATTCGTCGAAAACGACAGCGCCCACGCCCTGTAAGAAGGGGTCGTCCAGCAGCCGGCGGAGCAGAATTCCCTCGGTAATGATGGCGATTTTCGTGCCGGGCCCAACCCGCGACTCGAAGCGGACCTGGTAGCCGACTTCCTCGCCCAGTCGCCAGGAGCGTTCGGCGGCGATCCGGGCGGCGGTGGCCCGGGCGGCGACGCGCCGCGGCTGAAGGACGAGGATGCGGCCCGCCTCCGCCAGGCCGGCCGCCAGCAGCGCCGGCGGCACCCGGGTGGTCTTGCCCGCCCCGGGTGGCGCACACAGCACGAGCGACGGCGCAGCGCGAAGCCGCGCCGTCACATCGCCGAGGATATCATCGATCGGAAGAGGGCTGAGCTTCTGCACGCCCTCGTATTGAATCACGCGGTTGCCGGTCGGCAAAGTCTATTCCGCGGCGCCCTCGAAGTCGCGGAGCGAGCGGCCCAGCCGCTTGCGCTTCGCGCCGGCCAGGGCGGGCTCGGCCTCCGCGGGCACGCTCAGCAGATGCGCGAGCCGCGCGCGGCCGTCTTCGCCTTCGGGGTTGCCAATCGAATCCATCGCATCCGAAACGCCCTGAATCACGCTGCGGCGTACGCCTTCACGAATCCAGTCGAACAGATTGAACTGCATGCCAGCACTCCTTGCCGTGGGAAAGGCGGACTCCGCCGCCTCGTCTTACTTCGGCGGTGAGCGCCACGGAACTTGAGCGACTCTGGTCGTTTGTCATTTGTCATTGGTCACCTGTCGTTTGTTATTCGCCACTGCGCAATGACAATGACCAATGACACCGCTAAAAAACTTTTCTCTTCCCGCGCGCCAAGTCATTGCCAACGAGCGCGCGTGTTGATTACGCTAAGCGCAATGTAGCGCGGCGCACTTGGCTGCGCGCGGCGACGGAAACGCCGCGAGCAGCGCCGCTCCTGCGGTCTCCGAGAGCCTTCTCATGCAGCGCCAACTCACCGCGTTTGTGGACCAGCCCGACAAGGCGACTTTCCTCTCAGCCCGTGACGCCGTCCTCCGGCTCTCGCCGCTGCCGATCAAGGCGACCGACCTGGCCGATCTGGAACGTCTACTCGAACGCGATGAGGCGCAAGCCGTCCTGGACCGGCTCGACACGCTGCCGCCGTCGAAGGTCCTTTCGCCCCGCGTCCATTATCTGGCTGCCGAGGCGGCCGCGCTGCTCGGCGATTCCCAGACCGTTGAGCTGGAACGCTCGCTGTTCGTGCTCACGCTCCAGGGCCTCTTGGCCACCGGCGACGGCAGCCGCGGCAACCCCTACGTGGTCTGCCATTCCACGGACGAATACGACGTCCTGGAGTCGCTCGGACACGAGCCGGCCGGCCAGAAGCTGGTCGAGCACGAGGGCCGCTTGCACGACGTGCTGCTCTGCAGCGACGGCCGCAAGGTCTGGTTCGACATCACGGACATCCTCGTGCGGCCGCAACCGCGAAAACGGCCCGCGGGGCGTTCGCGCCGCTCGGCCCGGCGGCGGCAAATCAGCCGCGTGCACCGCTAGCTACTGAAACGCCACGCTGAGCTGCTTGTCGCCGCGGAGTGTCTCCTGCGTGAGCTGATAGCGGCGGTCCCCGAGCAAGTCGGCGGCGTTGGCGAAATAGGGGCCGAGCTTGACGATGTCGGCCGAGTTGGCGGGCCCTTCCGAGCCCGCCGGCTTCTCGTGCGAAATGACGAGCAGCAGATAGCGGCCCTGGCTGGGCACCTGCAGCTGAAACCGCCCGCCCGCGTCGGCCCGCGTGTAGCCGCCGCCAAACTCGCGGAGGATCGCGATGCCGCGGTGGTCCGCGTCGGGCGTAGGATCGCCGGGGCGCAGGCCGACGACGGGCACCTTCTCGTCGGGGCGATTTTGCGACTGGGGAATGACCGCGATGACCGCGCCCTCATCGGGCAGCTGCCGCGGGCCGGAAACGTACGTGATGCTGCCGCTGATGACACAGGCCTGCGGCGCGGCCGGCGCGGCCGGGCCACTGAGCAGCGTTCCCCCGGCGAGGATGCCGATCACGAATGCCAGAAACGCGACCAGCGCCAGCAAGCCGCCCTGCAGGTAGATCGCATACCGCGGCACCGCGATCAGATCGGACGCCACCGGCGGCGGCTCGCTCCTTTCCTCCGGCGCGGGAGAATCGTAGACCAGCTCCAGCCCCTCGAACCCGCTGCCGACGTCCGGCGCGAAGTTGGGCTCGAAGGCCGTGGGCTCCGGCGGTGGCGCTGCGGCCTCTTCCTTGGGGAGCACTGCGGACGGTGGTTCGGGTGGCGGTTCAGGCAGCGGGCCTGGCGTCTGGACGCCCGCCGCGATTGCATCCGCCGGCGGCTGCTCCTGTTGGGCCGCGGCTGGCTGCGGCGCCGGTGGCGGCTGGGCAACCTGCCGCTCTTCCTGCTCCTGCACCACCGCGGCTGGGAAGGGTGGAAGAACGGGCGCGGACGCCATTGGCCGCTCCGGCTCCGGCGGCGGCGTTGGGATCGTGAGCGTGCTGCGGCACCGAGGGCAGGTCGCCGTTTGCCCCGCCCGGCGCGAGCTGATGCTCAGCTTCTGGCGGCACTGCGGGCAGGCGAAACGGATCGGCATAGGCGGGCAAATCGCACGCGAAGGGGCGACCCTCTTACACTAACACCGCCCCGCGGGCGTGCCCAGTTTCTATTCCCCCTCGCCGCGCTCGTCGGCGTCGATCGCCCGCAGTCCCAGCACCGCCAACAGCAGCACAGCATCGATCGCCAGCAGGATCAGCCCCGCGATCGCCAACCGCAGCAGCAGCCGAGCGCCGCCGGCATCCTCCAGGGCCGCCGCCAGCTGCGACGCCCCCATCAAGACGCCAAACGCCACCACCAGCACCGGCAGGGCAAAGACGAGCGTTTTCAGGGACCAGCGGGGAATCAAAGGAGTGGCTCTTGCTGCGGAGTTGCTGATATTAACACAGAAAGGACGTTTCGAGCGCGGCTTCGCGGTGGTAATCTAATTTCGTTAAACCCCGAGCCGGAGGCGACAGCGCCTGCGGAGAGAATCGCCTCCATGTCTGCCGACGAAGTCAAGCGGATCAGCCGGCTCGCGCGGCGTGACGCCTTGCGTGCGGGGGCACTGAGTCTATTCGGGCTCTCGCTGCCACAGCTTCTGTCGGCTCGCGCAGCATCGGGCGCTGGCGAGGCATCCTTCGGCCGGGCGAAGTCGTGCATCCTGCTATTCATGTGGGGCGGACCGGCGCACCAGGACACCTGGGATATGAAGCCCGACGCGCCAGCCGAGATTCGCGGCGAATTCGCGCCGATCTCGACCAACGTCCCGGGCATTCAAATCTGCGAGCATTTTCCGCAGCTGGCCCGCCGCTGCGACCAGCTCGCGCTGGTCCGCTCGGTGACGCACAACAACGCCGACCACACGCCCAGCACGCACTTCCTGCTCACCGGCCAGCCGCCGCCGACCAGCAAGGACGTCCGCGTTCAGTGGCCGAGCCTTGGCGCGGTCCTCTCTCGATTGGGCCGCGGTCGCTCGGCCCTGCCGCCCTTCGTTTCGATGCGGCCCAAGGTCGAAGGGGACGTGCCGCGGTTCGTCGAAGAAAGTCAGGGGCAGTTCGCGGGCTGGATCGGTGCGGCCCACGATCCGCTCACGATCGACGACGACCCCAGCCGGGCCGACTTTCGGGTGCCCGGGCTGACCTTGAACGATGGGCTCAATCAGCAGCGCCTGCAGCAGCGGCTTGCGCTGCGGGCGGGATTCAACGAGCGGCTGCCGGCCGGCACGGCGGCCGCGACGGCCCAGGAGCAGAATCTCCAGCGGGCCTACGACCTGCTCACCTCCGCCGCCGATCAGCGCGGGGCCTTCGACCTGGCCCAGGAGCCCGCGAAAGTCCGCGAGCGGTACGGTCTCAACCCGCACGGCCAATCCGTGCTCCAGGCTCGGCGGCTGGTCGAGCGCGGCGTGCCGCTGGTGACCGTATTTTGGCCGAACGACGGCATCAAGAACGTCAGCGTCTATTGGGACACGCACAGCCGCAACTTCATCGACCTCAAGCAGCGGCTGATGCCGGTCGCCGACCAGGCGTTCTCGGCCTTGCTCGACGACCTGAGCGAGCGCGGGATGCTGGATGAGACGCTCGTCGTCTGGACGGGCGAGTTTGGCCGCACGCCGCGCGTCGGCCAGCGAAACAGCGACGCCGGGGCGGGCCGCGACGGCCGCGACCATTGGCCCGGCTGTTTCACGAGCGTGCTCGCCGGCGGCGGAATCCGCGGCGGCCTGGTCTATGGCAAGAGTGACAAGCACGCGGCCTATCCGTCCGCCGATCCCGTCGCGCCGGCCGACCTCGTCGCCACCATCTATCACACCCTCGGCGTGCCCGAGCAGCAAACGCTTCCCGACACCAGCGGCCGGCCGATCTTCGTGCGTACGGGCAAGCTCCTGCCGGAGTTGCTGGCCTAGTAGTCCTCACGCTCCGCGTGAGGCTGTCCGCTCGCAGAGCGAGCGGACTACAGTGCTTGCGTTGACATTGCCGCCGGCCGCACGACAATGGAGCGTACGGCTTGGGGGCAGCCGCGGAACAGAGCGCGAAGGAGCTTCTCATGCAGGCGGTTCTGTCGGCACGGCGGGCCAGGCTGTGCGCGTTGGTGTGCTGGGGCGCTTGCGTAGCCTTTTGCAATCTTGGCCGGGCGGAACAGGTGACGCTGGCCAACGGAATGACGCTCGACGGCGGCCTGGGCAAGATCGCCCGCCTGGGAGCCGATCCGCTCAAGGCGGTCGGCGCTGGCGAAAACCTCCGCATCCTCGTCGTCGATAACCAGCTCACGCGCACCTTCACCTTTCACGACCCGGGGCGGCTCCAGCTGGGCGCTAGCGCCCCGACGCCCGAGGAGCGGATCGAGATCGACCAGCGCGTGCAGCGCGTCGGCCGGCAGATCTTCAGTGTGGGCCCGATCCTCCGGGTCGATCCGTTCGACGATTACGGCCACCGCATCTTCTCGATGAGCTCGACCAGCGGCACCGCCGACGTGGTGCAGGGAATCACGATCATCACCCCGAAGTGGACGCAGGTCGAAGCGATCCAAGGGCCCGGCTCGTACGTCTGGATGATGCGGATCGCCACCAGCACCATCCCGCGCCAGCAACTCAGCAAGATCCTCTATCGTCAGATCGACCCCAAGAATTCCGAGCAGCGACTGAGCATCGTGCGGCTGTATATGCAGTCGGAGCGCTTTCAGGACGCCCGGCTGGAGCTGGAGCAAGTCATCAAGGATTTCCCGGGCCTGACCCGCCTCCAGGACACGGTCAAGTCGCTGCACCAGCTCTCGGCCCAGCGGCTGCTCAAGGAGGTCGAGCTGCGGCTCGACGCGGGGCAGTACCGCCTGGGCATCCAGATGCTGGAGAATTTTCCCAGCGACGGCGTGGCCGGCGAGATGCTGCTCAAAGTCCGCGAGACGCTCAAGGAGATGTCCGACCTGAACTCCGTCGGCACGAACACGCTGAAGCAGCTCGACGAGCACGTCGCGGGCTTGACCAACGACAAGAACCGCGCCGACGTCAAGCCGATCATGGACGAGATCAAACGCGATCTGAACGCCAATACGCTCGTTCGCCTGGCGGACTACCTGCGGCTGGCCAATGACGAGAAGGCGCTGCCCGAGCAAAAGCTGGCCTTCGCGATCAGCGGTTGGCTGATGGGCAGTGGCTCGGCGACCGAGAATTTCGCCACGACGCTTTCGCTGGTCCGCGTCCGCGAGTTGGTCCAGAAATACCTGGTTACCTCGCGGCAGCCGGAGCGGGAGGCGATCCTCGCGGAGTTGGCCTCACAGGAAGGGGCCACGCCCGAGAACGTCTCCAAAATCATCGCCCACATGAAGCCGCCGCTGGCGGCGTCGTTGCCCGGCGCGGGCGTTCCCGACCTGGGCAACCCGGCCGAAGTGCTGGGCACACAGGCCCCCAATCCCAAGTTGCCGGCGGCGCCTCCGCCGCCAATGCCGCCCGCTGCCGCTCCGCCCGCGGATAAGAAGGGGCCGGCCGGCAAGGCGGCCTTCGATCCGCTCGGGGGCTGCGGCGATCCGCCGGCCAACGGCGGCGTGCTGGATGTTCAGCCCGATAAGCCGCTGCCGGCGATTCCGCCGCCGGCGGCCGATGTCGCCGCCCCGCCGCCCGCTCCTAACCAGGGCTGGTACGCTGGCGTCAGCGGCCTCTTGGAGTGGACCACCAAGGGCGTGCCCGAGGATCCGCAGCTGAAGTACTACGTGCAATTGCCGCCGCAGTACGATCCCTACCGGCGGTATCCCTGCATCGTGACGCTCAACGGGGCCGGTACGACGCCGCTGCAGCAGATCGACTGGTGGGCCGGCGGCTACGACCCCAAGGCTGACAACCGCTTCGGCCAGGCCACGCGGCACGGCTACATCGTCATCGCTCCCCGCTGGACCCGCGAGCACCAGCGGAAATACGAATGCTCCTCGCGCGAGCATGCGGCGGTGCTGCTGGCGCTCCGCGACGCGATCAAGCGGCTGGCAATCGACACCGACCGCGTGTTCCTCAGCGGGCATTCGATGGGCGGCGACGCAGCCTGGGACATTGGCCTGTCCCATCCCGATCTGTGGGCCGGCGTGATCCCGATCGTGGCCACCACCAGCAAATACATCGCACACTACTCCGAAAACGCCCACTACGTTCCCCTCTATTTCGTCATGGGCGAGAAAGACGGCGACAAGCTGGAAAAGAACGCCGACGACCTGAATCGCTATGTCGGTTACCTCAACTACGACGCGATGATTGTGCAGTACCAGGGACGCGGACACGAGCACTTTTTGGATGAAATCCTGAACCTGTTCACCTGGATGAACCTCCACCAGCGGACATTTTTCGTCCGCGACTTCGAAGTCGATACGCTCCGCCCGTGGGACAATTTCTTCTGGTGGGTGGAGGGCAGCAGGTTTCTCGATTCCAACATCATTCTGCCGGCCGAATGGGGCGAGAAGCCGCCCCGCAAACCGGTCGCCGCACGCACCGAAGGTCATGTGCTGCCCACCAACGGCGTCAATGTGAGGTCCGCCGCACGCAAGGTCACGGTTTGGCTGTCGCCGGAGATCGTCAAATTCGAACAGCCGATGACGATCACGATCAACAACAAGCGGCAGACGAAGGTCCAGCCGAGCACCGCCACGATCCTCGAGGACGTCCGCACCCGCGGCGACCGCCAGCACCCGTTCTGGGCGAAGGTCGAAACGCCGTAGCTACGGCTCAGCCGCCAAGAGCACGCGCGGCACGCCGATGTCGATGACGTGGATCTGGCCCAGCACCGCCTGGGCCGCCGGCTGAGCGAAGCCGATCTTGGGGGCGACGAACGTGCAGGTGTGGTCGGCCTCAAAAGTCTGCTGCGCGGGCACGCCGCTGTCGCAGTCCAGCCCGCTGGGCAGATCGACCGCCAGTT
Organism: Pirellulaceae bacterium; assembly: GCA_035649715.1. GTDB lineage: Bacteria > Planctomycetota > Planctomycetia > Pirellulales > Pirellulaceae > CAYLLN01. Next base: position 2,645 of record DASRJB010000402.1, on the reverse strand, counting down.
TCTTCGCCCGGCAGGCATTCATCAGACGGATCGCCCGGGCGATATTCTCGCGGGGCTCTCCGCTCGCGCCGGTCCCCAGCAGGGCATCGACGATCCATTCCGCGCCTGCCAGCTGTTCGGTGAAGGCTTGGGTGTCGAACTCCGCCGACAAGTCGCCGATCGGGACCTGGCAGCGGCTGAGCACCGAATAATTGACCGCCGCGTCACCCCGCAGTACGGCCGGCGCACCCAGTAGCACGACCCGCACCGGAATCGCGCGGGCGTCCAGGTGCCGGGCGATCACGAACCCGTCCCCCGCGTTGTTCCCCTTGCCGCAGACGATCGTCACCGGCCCGGCGCAGCCCAGCCGGCAAAGCACCTCCACGCAGCCGCGGCCGGCGTTTTCCATCAGCACCAGCCCGCTCAGGCCGAATTCCACGATCGCCCGGCGGTCGATTTCGCGGACTTCGGCGCGCGTTAGGTGGCGCATGGCTTTGCGGGAAAGGACTGTTGGATCAAAATGGTATTCGACGTTCTTTCCTCAATTGATTTTCGCCATTCGACATTTCCCCGCCATGCCCCTCTACGAATACGCCTGCCGCGACTGCGACGCCGAATTCGAGCTCTTGATCCGCGGCAGCGAGACGCCCGAGTGTCCGACCTGCGCGAGCCAGCGCTTGGAGAAGCTGCTCAGCGTGCCGGCGGCGCACAGTGCCAGCAGCCGCGACTTGCCGACCTGCCGGCCGATGCCCAGCGGCGGCTGCGGCCTGCCCCAGTGCGGGCAGGGCCTGTGCGGGATGGAGTAGCGGCCACCCGCCCGGCGTGGACGCCGGGGCTAAGGGACCGCCCGCTACTTGCGCCCGAAGCGGCTGCGGAGGATCTGGCTCAGCGTGGCAAACACCTCGTCGGCCGCAGCCTCGGCTTCGAGCCTGGCCAGCCGGCGGGCCAGCGGGCGATCGCTGGTGTTGGTTCCGCGGCGGGACGTGTCGGCCGACGTCGATCCGGCAGTGGACGTCGTCTGCGACTCGGGCGGAGCAGATTCGCCTGCGTCGCCGCCCTCCTGATCGGCCTGCGGCGCGGTCAGGGCCAGCACGAAGGACGCGCCGTCCGGCGCGGCTTCGCCCTCGCCCTCACCTTCACCGCCAGCGCCCGGCGGCGCCTGCGGGGGCGACGAGGCCAGCGAGGCGTTGAGATGGTTGATGACCATCAGCGCATCGAGCGGCGAGACCGACGTGTCGTGGTTGACGTCGAGGAAGAACTGCGGCGGCAGCCAGCCGTTCATTCCCAGGCTGAGCTGCGACAGCGACCGCGCGCCGAAGGCGTTGAGGTCGTTGATGACCATCAGGGCGTCGATGGCCGAGACCTTGCCGTCGCTGCTGACGTCCAGCGGGTTGCGGAGGTTGGTGAACTCGCCCTCCGTGTCGGCCAGAATGGTCAGCGACGAGGGCAGCAGGAACACCTGCTCGTCGGTGATCGGCGTCGAGACGTCGCCCGGCGGATTGAGGCCGGTGACAATGACCGTCGTCTGCGGGTTCGCGGGTGAATCGGCCGGGTCGGGGCTGACCGTCAGCGTGCCGGGGGCCTTGGCCGTCATCCGCACGGTGAACACGGGCACCGGTCCCTTGCCGGGGCCGAAGATGGCCGTGGTCTGGCTGGGCAGGAACGTGCCGCCGACCTCGTCGATCGCGCCCGGCGCCGGCGAATTGGCTTCGCCGTTCTGGGCGATGCTGTAGATCGGCCGGCTGATGGTGAACGAGTCGCCGGCGGCGGGGGCGGCGGAGAATGTGCCCGCCTGGAAGTTGAAGCGGCGAGTAGCGCCGGTGTAGCTGAGCACCTGCCCGCGCTGGCCGGCCAGAGCGCCCGAGGTGAACGTGATGTAGGTGCGGTCGAACGTGCCGTCGTCGCCGGGCAGGCCGGAGCTGCCGGAGAAGCTCGTGGCGGTCGGGGCTGGCGCGGCCTGCACCGAATCCGCGCCGATCACGCCGCTTGCGCTCACGGCCCAATCGATGTCGAAGCCGAGGATGTTGGCGTTGCTGAGCACCGGATCGGCCAGGTTCGAGTTGAACAGCAGGTCCAGGTAGGCGGCCACGACGCCGCGATCGAAGAACGCGCCGCCGGCCCGCAGATCCTGCGAGAAGATCCGGATCAGGAACTGGTCGTTGGCGTTGACCATCGTGATCGGCGTGCCCGTCGTATCCAGGAACTGCACGCTGAACTGCGCCAGGTGGGCGGGCGCAGGCTGCGGCACGCCGCTGACCACATCGACCACCTGGATCGTGAGGTGGGCCGTGGACGGGCTCGTCAAAGGGTCGATGTCGTCGATCGTGTAGGTGTAGAGGATCGTGCCGCGGAAGCCCGCGGGGGGCCGGAAGTCGATCGACTGGCCGTCGGCCGTGATCGTGGCCACCGCCCCGGCCGTCGCCGGATCGGTCGTGACCTTGGTGATGTTGGTGATCCGCGTGTTGGGCCTATCGGGCGAAATGTCGTTCGCCGTCAGGTCCGGGGCCGGCAGGCGGGCCGTCACCGGGGTGGCGACGAACGGCACGATCCGCGTGTCATCGACCGCCCTGGGGTCGCCCACCGTCACGTCGATCTGCACGGTCGCAAACGCCGAATCGAGGCCGCCGGCGGTCACCTGATACTGGAACGTGTCGATGCCGATCGTC
>DASRJB010000401.1:0-5425 GCA_035649715.1 Pirellulaceae bacterium | reverse complement strand
TGGACCCCAAGGTGGTGCTCAATTCGTCGTACGTGGAAGTCCGGAAACGGCAACCGACCTATGTCGACGTTTACCTGGCAATCGGCGACCTGGCCTTTGAGAAGGGCGACTACCTGATGGCGGGCGACGCCTATCAGCAGGCCGTCAAGCTCGACCCGCTGGAGCCGGCAGCCCACTTCGGCCTCGCCCGGGCGTTTGCTCCCAGCGACTCGGAGCGGGCCGAAGCGGCGATCAAGGCGGCGCTGGAACGCAATCCAAACCACGTCGACAGCCTGCTCTTGATTGCCGACGAACAGATCGATGGCGAGCAGTACGAAGCGGCGGAGCAGACGCTGGCCAAGGTCGCAGCAGTCAACCCCAGCCATCCGCGGGCTGGCGCTTACAAGGCGATCCTGGCCCACCTGCGGAACCAGCTCGACAAGGAGAAGGCTTTCCGGGCCGCCGCGCTGAAGCCCTGGCCGACCAACCCGGAGGTCGATTACCTGATCGGCAAGAAGCTCTCGCAAAAGTATCGCTTCGCGGAAGGAGAGCAGTATCAGCGGCAGGCCCTGAAGTTCGATCCCAACTTCCTTCCCGCGAAGTCGCAGCTGGCCACCGACTTGCTCCGCCTGGGCCGCGAGGAAGAGGGCTGGAAGCTCGCGGGGGAGGTCTACGACGCCGACGGCTATAACGTCAACGCCCACAACCTGGTCACGCTGCAGGAGAACATCGCCAAGTTCCGCACGCTGGAAGAAGACGGCCTGATGCTGCGGATGGACGCCCGCGAGGCCGATATCTACGGCCGCCGCGTGCTCGACCTGCTGAAGCGGGCCAAGAAGGGGCTGAGCGCAAAGTACGCCGTGCAACTGCCGCAGCCGATCGTCGTCGAGATGTTCCCGCAGCAGCAGGATTTTGCGATCCGCACCTTCGGCATGCCCGGCGGCGCGGGGTTCCTCGGCGTCTGTTTCGGCACGGTGATCACGGCCAACAGCCCGGCCTCGCAGGGCGCGAGCCCGTCCTGCTGGGAGGCGACGCTGTGGCACGAGTTCTGCCACGTCGTAACGCTCAACAAGACCAAGAACAAGATGCCCCGCTGGCTGAGCGAGGGCATCTCGGTTTATGAGGAGCGGCAGGCCGACAAGACCTGGGGCCAGACGATTACGCCGCAGTACCGGGCGATGCTGCTGGGCGACGACCTGGTGCCGGTCAGCCAGCTCTCGAGTGCGTTCCTCAGCCCCGAGACGCCGCTGCACCTGCAGTTCGCCTATTTCGAGTCCTCGCTGGTCGTCGAGTTTTTGGTCGAGAAGTACGGCCTCGCCACGCTGCAGCGGGTGCTCGTCGATCTGAGCGTGGGGATGCCCATCAACGAATCGCTGGCCCGCTACGCCGGCTCGCTGGAGGCCCTCGACAAGGATTTTGCCGCCTACGCCCGCAAGCACGCCGAGGCGATGGCCAAAGAGGCCGACTGGACCGAGCCCGAGCTGCCGCGGCGGGCCAGTGCCGAGCTGATTTCGACCTGGCTCAAGGACCATCCGAACAACTACACCGCCCTGCTGCGCCTGGCCCAGCAGCAGGTCAAGGAGCAGAAATGGGAGGCCGCGCGCGGTACGGCGGAAAAACTGAAGCAGCTCTATCCGAACGACGAAAGTGCAGCCGGCCCGTATGCCCTGTTGGCCGGAATATATAGAGAGCTTGGCAAGACCCAGGAAGAGCGGGCGGCGCTCGAGCGGCTGGCGGAGCTGTCGGACGACGACGGCGAGATGTTCGCCCGCCTGGTCGAGCTCACGCAAAGGGCCGGCGACCACAAGGCCACGAAGAAGTACGCCCTCCGCTGGCTCGCCGTCAATCCGCTGATTCCCGCGCCGCACCGGGCAGCGGCCGCCGCGGCTGAAGGCTTGGGCGAACCGGCGCTGGCCGTCGACTGCTACCGGGCGCTGCTCCTGCTCGATCCGATCGACCCGGCCGAGTTGCACTTGAAGCTGGCGAGGGCCCTCTCGACCAGCGGCGACCTCAAGGCCGCCAAGCGGCACGCGCTCTTGGCCCTCGAAGAGACGCCCCGCTACCGCCCGGCCCACAAATTGCTGCTGGAGATCGCGGCCAAGCTGCCCGCAGAAACTCCGCCGATCAAACCCGCAACTCCGCCCGCTCCTACCACTCCCTGAGGCAGCCGTGCTTAAGAACCGAACACGCCCGCTCGCCGTCGGCCTGATCGCCGTGCTGATTCTGTCCGCGGTCGCCGTGGCTCAATTCAGCGGTGGATACGGCCGCGGGCGGGGCCGTGGTCGCTCGAACTGGAACCGCGAGATTCGCCCGGAAGAGGAGGATCGCGGCGGAATCCCCGTGTGGAAGAACGACGATCGGTTCAAGGAGGACGTCTTCTACTTCGTCCGCATCAAGTATTCCTCCGGGGGCTACGGTCGCGGCGGCAGGTGGGACACGGACTATCCCGACAGCGATTTCAATTTCCCCTACCGCCTGCACGAGCTGACCGCCCTGGAGACCGACCCCTACGGTAAGATCGTCGAGCTGACCGACGACGCGCTCTTCGACTATCCCTGGATCTATCTGATCGAGCCGGGCCGCATGTACCTCGAAGAGGCCGAGGTGCTGGCCCTGCGGAAGTACCTGCTCAACGGCGGCTTCATGATGGTGGACGACTTCTGGGGCGAAGACGAGTGGCAGAACTTCTACGATAACATCAAACAGGTCTTTCCCGACCGCGAGCCGATCGAGCTGCCGCTGGAGCACGACATCTTCCACTGCGTCTACGACCTCAAGCAGAAGCCGCAGGTTCCCAGCATCCACGCCTGGTGGAACACCGGCGGGACATCCGAGCGCTGGGATTCGCAAACGCCGCACTACAAAGGCATCTTCGACGACAAGGGCCGGATGATGGTCATCATCTGCCACAACACCGACATCGGCGACGGCTGGGAGCGGGAAGGTCTCGACAACGAGTATTTCAAGCAGTTTTCCGAGAAGTGGTCGTATCCGCTGGGAATCAACATTTTGATGTATGCGATGACGCACTAGATGTCACTTGTCATTGGTCACTCGTGCGGAGATTGCAGCGATAAATGACCAATGACAAGCGACCAATGAGAAGTGACAAGTGACAACCAGAAGGGTGGTTACGCGTGGCAGTTGATGCTTATGAAATGGAACAGCAGGTGGTGGAGCAGATTCGCGGCAGCAAGGGACGCATCGACGCGGAGCTCCGCAAGGTCATCGTGGGCCAGGCCGACGTCGTGGAGCAGCTGCTCATCAGCCTGTTCGCAGGCGGGCATTGCCTCATCACCGGCGCGCCGGGTCTGGCGAAGACGCTGCTGGTCCGCTCGATCGCCCAGATCTTCCACCTGAAGTTCCAGCGGATCCAGTTTACGCCCGACCTGATGCCGGCCGACATCACGGGCACGGAAATCCTGGAGCAGGAGCAGGACGGCCACCGCCGGATGCAGTTCGTCAAGGGCCCGATCTTCGGCAACGTGATCCTGGCCGACGAAATCAACCGCACGCCCCCCAAGACCCAGGCCGCCCTGCTCGAGGCGATGCAGGAGCACCAGGTCACCGTGGCCGGCACGCGCTACACGCTGGACGAGCCGTTCTTCGTCCTGGCCACGCAGAACCCGATCGAGATGGAGGGCACTTATCCGCTGCCCGAGGCCCAGCTCGACCGCTTCATGTTCAACGTGCTGATCGATTACCTGCCGGAAGACGACGAGGTGGCCGTCGTCAAGCAGACCACTTCCAAGCGGGCCGCGGCGATCGAGCCGATCTTCACGGGCGACGATGTGCGGCGGTTTCACGACGTCGTGCAGCGCGTGCCGATTGCCGAGGACGTGATCCGCTACGCCGTCCGCCTGGCCGCCGCCAGCCGACCCGGCCAGAGCGGCTCGCCCGGCTTTATCAACGACTGGGTGAGCTGGGGCGCGGGCACGCGGGCCGGGCAGTATATGGTCTTGGGCGCGAAGGCCCGGGCCCTCCTGGGCGGCCGCAACCACGCTACGGTCGATGACATCCGGGCCCTCGTCCATCCCACGCTGCGGCACCGCATTCTCGTCGGCTACCGCGCCGAGGCCGAAGGCGTCACCGCCGAGAACGTGATCAGCCGGCTGCTGGAGACGGTGCCGCTGCCGCAAGCTAAGTAAGTCGCTCATGAGCCGCTCGAAGCTGAGCACGATGACGGCGTCCGGTTCCGCCCGGCAGGTTCGGGCTTCGTTCGTCGACCCCGCGGCCTTGATGCGGATCAAGAATCTGCAGCTGCGGGCCAAGGTTGTCGTCGAGGGCTTTTTGAGCGGCTTGCATCGCAGCCCCTATCACGGCTTCTCGGTCGAGTTCACCGAGTACCGCGAATACTCGCCTGGCGACGACCTGCGGTATCTCGATTGGAAACTCTTCGCCCGCTCCGACCGCTACTACCTCAAGCGGTTCGAGGACGAGACGAACCTCCGCTGCTACCTGCTCGTCGATCTGAGCAAGTCGATGGGCTTCGGATCGCTCGACTACAACAAGGCCGAGTATGCGAAGACGGCAGCCGCGACGATCGCTTACTTTCTGTCGCTGCAGCGCGACGCCGTCGGCCTGGTCACCTTCGACGCCGCGATCAAGGACTATTTGCCCGCCCGGTTCCGGCCGGGACATTTGCACCGATTGATGCTCTGCCTGGAGCAGGCCCCCGCCGGCACGGGCACCGACCTGGCCGCGCCGCTGGAGCAGATCGCCAAGACGGCCCGCAAGCGGGGCCTGGTCGTGCTGCTGTCCGACCTGCTGGCCCCCATCGGCGAACTGGAGACGAAGCTCGGCTACTTGCGGTCCCGCGGGCACGAGGTCGTCGTCATCCGCACGCTCGATCCGGTCGAGATCGACTTCCCGTTCGACGAAGCCGCCATGTTCCACGATCTGGAAAGCGGCCGCGAGCTGTACGTCGATCCGCAGCTCGTCCGCGAGCGTTACCGCCAGCGCTTTGGCGAGCACCGCTCGGCCCTGGCCACCGTCTGCAGCAAGCTGGGAATCGACCTGTATGAATTGGCGACGAATCAGCCGCTGGAATTGGCCCTGTTCGACCTGATCAATGCGCGGATGCGCCGCGGGCGGCAGATCGCCCGCCGGCAAGGCCCAGGCAGACCAAGCCCCGCGCGCCGCACCGCCGCGGCAGGAGGCGCGCGCTGATGAGCGTCCTCTTTCCTTTGTATCTGGCCGGCCTCGCCGCGCTCACGCTGCCGCTGATCCTGCACCTGGTTCGCCGCACGCCCAAGGGCCGCAAGGAATTCAGCTCGCTGATGTTCCTCGCGCCGTCGCCCCCGCGGCTGACGCGCCGCAGCCGGCTGGACCAGATTCTTTTGCTCTTGTTACGGCTAGCGGCGCTGGCCTTCTTGGCGTTTGCCTTCGCCCGGCCGTTTTTGCGGCAGGAGGCGACGCTCTCGCTGGCCAACTTGCCCAGCCGGCG
>DASRJB010000400.1:0-5395 GCA_035649715.1 Pirellulaceae bacterium | reverse complement strand
CAGCGCGGATGTCGAGCACGCCATCCACCGAGTTGCCGCCGAAGAACGCGGCGTGGACGCCGGCCTCAATCGCCCGCTTGAAGTTGTCGTACATGGCGAGCGACCAGTATTCGTCGTGGCCGACGGAGATCAGGGCCCGCGCCTTCAGCAGTCGCTCGGGCCGGGCGTGCGTGTCGAGGTTGGAAATGTACGACACGTCGAGCCCCTGCTGTTCCATCCAATAGGCCAGCGGAAACTCCCACAGCAGGAATTCGCCCGACCCCTGCGACAGCGGCGCGTCGAAAATCTGCCGGTAGCGGCCATAGGGGCGGTCGAAGCTGACCGAGACGCCGGGCCCGGTGTACCAGTTGTGCGGCGGCGTGCCGTCGTCGTACAGCGACCACAAGTCCGGCCAGCGGTTGTAGGCCGCCCAGGTCGTATCGGAGCACTGGAACAGGAAGTCGCACTGGCGGTCGTCGCGGACGATGAACACGACGTAGCTCTCGGTTCCTTCGCGCTGCTCGGTGTTCTTCGCGGCGGGCTGCGCAGTGAGCTTGCCCAGGTAAACGCCGCTGGTCCAATCGGCGCTAACCGTCAGCGTCAGGGCCGTCTCCCACTGGCACTCGCGCAGCCGCACGTCGCCCGTCGGCGGATCGGGCTGAGGCGAACCGGCCAGCGGTCCAAACCGCTCGATCAGCCGGCCGCCCTCGCCGCCGTAATAACCCAGGCGATAGAGGTCGAGCGTGAATTTGGCCGCCGGGTTGGTGCTGACCTTGATCTCGACTTTGTCGCCGGCGGCGGCGCTGGTCCGCGAGCAATAGCCCTCGATCCACGGGCAGCGGATCTTGCTGGCATCCACCCGCGCGTTTTTGAGCAGCCAGTCGCGCGTGCCGGGCTTCGCGTTTTCCTCCCGCACGCGGCTGCCCGCAGCCAGTGCGGTTGGCACGCTGCCCAGCGCGACCAGGCCTCCGACGCCAGTCCCGATCAGAAAGTCGCGTCGCTTCACGATTCAATCCTCCAGTGAGCCTCGCTGGTCCGACTTGAGAGCGTCATTCCCCAGGGGCGCCTCAAGCCAGATCGTGCGTTCTTCGCTCCAGTCGGTCCACACATCGTTGACCAGCGCCCGGACCCGCCATTTCCAACTGGGCTGCACATTCTTTGGACCGACGTTCGGGACGAACGTGACGATGTTGTAGAACGGATAGAGATGGAGGGAGCTGTCGGACACTGTCGCCAGAGACTCGTGCGCGGCCCGCACTTGCACGTGATAATTGGTCGCACCGGGAACGGGGTTCCAGGAGTAATGGCAGCGCCAGTTATTCGTGCCCGCAACGAGCATACCGGGCACGACATCCGCGGCGTCCGCCGGCGTGAGCAGCGTTGGACCGGGCGCTAGAACGGCATCCGACGGCGGATCACGAAGCGTGGGAGGATAGGGCCGATCGACAACCGAGGCGGCCTCGGCCACGAGCGGCCACAACTCGCGAAAGCGGGTATGCGAGCCCTGTATGCTGCGAACAGCCAAGTCGAAGCCCTTCTGCCCCTCTTCAACCCGGCCCGTTTTGTTCAATGCCATGGCGAGGTAGAAATCGCGCAGCAAGCGGTGCTGGGACGCCGAGTCGGGCGTCCTGAGCAGGGCAATTGCCTGCTCCCACTGGCCCATGCGGTAATGGGCCACGCCCAGCGTCAACGGTTGTTGACGCGCGACTTCGCTCCACCGCGCCTGTTCCACAATGCTCAGTCGAATGCTGGAGGGTGCTGTCGTGCTGAGCCGCGTGGCCCACTCGATGCCGCGCGGCGGGTCGTTCGTCGTCGGATCGTAAGGATGCACCCAACTCCAGGCCTTGTCGCTCATTCGCTGTCGCAGCGAGTTGAACAAGCCACCGGCCGGGTGCGCGGGCGTCTCGATCGACAATTCCATGGCCTGTGCATAAAGGGCAGCGACACGCTCGAACTCGCGCCGTTCGATATAGACGTTGCACAGGGCGAAGACGTGCCCTGCTTTGTAGGTGTTTGGCGCCAGGCGAAATGCCTCTTCCCTGGCCGACAGCGCTCCGACTTTGTCGTCCAGCGCTTGCAGATTCTGCCACAACAGGTCATGTGCTCCATACATTTGCGGGTGCGACCGCAGAACCCGCCGCACGGCGACGACCGCCTCTTGATGCGACTTCTGGCTGGTCAGCAGGAACGCCAGTTTCAGATCGACCATCTCGTTGTCGCCGGCGAGCGCGGACGCGGCCGTAATGTAGCGAATGGCATCCGGCAGCCGCCCCGCCGGCTGGCAGGCGTGTCCCAAGTGATAGGTGATCCAGAAATCGCCCGGATGCTGCCAGCGGGCGTCTTCGAGCGTAGCCACGGCCGCTTGGAAGGACCGCGCGTCGATCAGGGCCTTGCCCAAGAGCGCGCGGCTGACCGCGGGCTGGTTTCGAACTTCACTTTCCAATGCCAGCGCTTCGAGGGCCGCCCGATCCTGCCGCGCGATTGCGTCGCGGAGCTTGTTGCGCCACGGATCGGGGTCAGCCTCCCGCGCCGTCTCCAGCAGCCGCTGGCAGCCCGGTTCGTCCTTCTCAAACCTCCGCACCGTCGCCCAATCGTCGATAGCAGCCGCCAGCTGCACCGGCACGGATCGAGTGCGAATGCGCCTTCCGGCTTCGGCCGGCGAATGCTGAAAGGGATCGACGTCGATGCCGCCAAACGCGGCTGCGTAGGCGGTATTAGTTGGACCGAAATCCAGCTCCATGCCATCAGCCGTTCGCGCCGCCAACCCTCCGCGGTTGCGCTCCAGCCGGTTGACGAGATCCAAGTCGGCGCGCAAGTCGCTCGCCAATTGCAGCAGATCGGCGCGGCGCGTTCCCAGGCCGTAGTGGTCGGCCCGGTCCAGCGCCAGGCGGGCCTGACGCCAGTCGCGGTCTTGCAAGTAGCCGCGAGCTTCGCCCAGGGCCTGCCCTGCGCCGGTGTCGGCCAGCGATTGGCGGGCCGCGCGATCGGAGGCCGCCCAGGCGACGGCGCCGGCCACGCCCGCCGTGGCCGCCAGCAGAATCACGCCGACGGCCGCCGCCGCCAGGACCGCGCCGCGATTGCGCCGCACGAACTTCTGCAGGCGATAGCGAGCCGTCGGCGGCCGGGCGAGAACGGGTTCGTCGTTGAGGTTGCGCTCCAGGTCACGCGCCAGGCTGCTGGCCGTTTCATAGCGGCGAGAGCGGTTTTTCTCGAGCGCCTTCATGACGATCCAGTCGAGGTCGCCGCGAATCAGCCTGGAAAGCCGGGACGGCTCAGTCTGGCGCTGGGCAGAAATCGAAGGTAGGGCCTCCCCGGATTGCGACAGCCGCGTGCTGGGCCGGGGCGGTTCTTCCTCCCGGATGATCCGGAGCACTTCGTCCAAGCCGGCGGACCGCAGCCGCTGCTTGTCGAATGGCGTGCTGCCCGTGAGCAGCTCATAGAGCAACACGCCGAGCGAGTAGATGTCGCTGCGGGTATCGATGTCGAGCTGGTTCACCTTGGCCTGCTCGGGGCTCATGTATTCGAGCGTTCCCACGATCTGCCCGAGACCGGTGAACATCGTCTTATCCGTCAGCGACTGTCCGATCGCTTTGGCCACGCCGAAGTCGATCACCTTGGGAACCGCCTGCTTGTCGTATTCGGCGACGAGGACGTTGGAAGGCTTGATGTCGCGGTGGATGATCCCTTTCTGATGTGCGTGCTCGATCGCCTGGCAGACCGGCAGGAACAGCTCCAGCCGTTGGCGGGTCGTCAGGTGTTTTTCATCGCAGTATTCCGTAATCGGCTGCCCCTTGACCAATTCCATCACGAAGTAGGGGCGGCCGCTGTCGGTCGCGCCGCCGTCCAGAACCTTGGCGATGTTGGGATGGTCCATCAGCGACAGCGCCTGCCGCTCGGCCTCGAAGCGGGCGATCACTTGCCGGCTGTCCATGCCCGGCTTGATAATCTTGAGGGCCACGCGGCGCTCGACTGGCTGGGTTTGTTCGGCCAGATAGACAAAACCCATTCCGCCTTCGCCGAGCATTTGCAGCAGCTTGTAGCGACCGACCAGGGTGCCAGGGCGCTCCAGGGCGAGCTCCCAGGTGGGTGGCGCATCGAGCGGCCCCACGGCTTCGTCGTGGGCGGCGAGCAACTCCAGCACGCGGCGTCTGAGCGGCTCATCGCCCGCACAGGCGCCCGTCACGAACGCGACCCGTTCATGCGGCGCGGTCCTTTGCAGGGCCTCGGCGAAAATGGATTCTTCAGATTGGGAGGGAACCGACATGACACGCTAGGCGATCAGCCTGGGCTCAACGCGGGCTTCGCGGGTGACCGTCGTCAGCCGCTGGTCGAGGCCCTGGTAGGGAAAGGTCAGGCGGCGGTGGTCGAGGCCCAGCAGGTGCAGCATGGTGGCGTGCAGGTCGCCGACGTGCAGCGGGTCTTCCACCGGGGCCCAGCCGATCTCGTCGGTGCGGCCGTGGATGTAGCCGCCCCGCGTGCCGCCGCCGGCCAGAAACATGCTGAACGCGTACGGGTGATGGTCCCGCCCGGCCGTGCCTTGCCCCAGCGGCGTGCGGCCGAATTCGGAGCCCCACACGACGAGCGTCTCGTCCAAGAGCCCGCGCCGCTTGAGGTCGATCAGCAGGGCCGCCACCGGCTGATCGGCCATCTGCGTGTAGAACGGCAACTCGCCATCGACGTCCTCGTGGTGGTCCCAGGAGGCGTGGAAGACGTTCACGAACCGCACGCCCCGCTCGACCAGCCGGCGGGCCAGCAGGCAGTTGGTCGCGAAGTCGCGGAACTGGTCCGGCCCGCCGTCGCGGCGGATTTTGATCGGCGGGTCGGGCCGCTCGACGCCGTACAGGTCGAGCGTCTCCTGCGTCTCGCCCGACAGGTCGTTCAGCTCCAGGGCCGCCGCCTGCATCCGGAAGGCCAGCTCGTAGGCGGCGATGCGGCTGCCGATTTCCGGGTCGCCGACCTCGGCCAGCCGCAGCTCGTTCAGGTCGCGGAGGGCGTCGAGTCCCAGCCGCCGCACGCTCCGCGGCAGGCCGGGCGGATTGCCCAGGTGCAGCACCGCGTCGCCCCGCGTGCGAAAGTGCACGCCCGCGTAGTGCGAGCCGAGATAGCCGCCGCTCCAGAGCGTCGTCGCGCCGCTGGTGCCGCGGCCGCCGGTGAGCACGACGTACGCCGGCAGGTTCTGCGACTCGCTGCCCAGGCCGTAGGTCAGCCAACTGCCCATCACGGGCAGGCCCAGCTCGCCGCGGCCGCACTGCATCGTAAGCTGGGCCGGGTGATGGTTGAATTGGTCGGTGTAGAGCGAGCGGATCAGGCACAGGTCGTTGGCCCGAGCGGCCAGGTGCGGCAGCAAATCCGACAGCTCCATGCCGCAGTCGCCGGCCGGCGCGAATTTGCGGGGGCTGGCCCGCAGCGTGGCGTC
>DASRJB010000399.1:0-3470 GCA_035649715.1 Pirellulaceae bacterium | reverse complement strand
CGCCTGGACGGCAAACCGACCATTACCTTTCGCCATCACGACGTGGACGGGGCGGTCGTTTACGAGAAGTCATTCGACGGCAAATAGCATCGTTTAACTCGGAGCCGGAGGCAACGGCGAGTCCGCCCGACACCTGCGCCTCCGGCTGCGCGTTAAACGAGGAAGTCTATGTCCTGGCAATTCTGGCTCGACGTCGGCGGCACGTTCACCGACTGCCTGGCTCGCACGCCGGACGGGCAGCTCTCGCGGCGAAAGGTGCTGAGTTCGGCCGTGACCAAGGGGCGGGCGATCGTTGTTGGCAACGACATGATCGTTGATCCGGCGCGGCGGGAGCCCGATGGCTTCTGGGTGGGATATGTGTTGCGCCTGCTCAATGATCAGGGTGTCGTTAGCGGACAGTCGCAGGTAGGTCTATCCGTATCCGGCCGGCTGTGGCTTAAGGATCGATCGGCCGCCTTCGATCAAGGACGACAATACGAGCTGGTTTCTCCCGAAGAGGCCCCGATCCTGGCGATCCGCCAGTTTCTCGGGCTGCGGCTCGATCAGCCGATCCCGCCTTGCAGCGTGCGGCTGGGGACGACGCGGGGGACCAATGCGCTGCTCACGCGGCGCGGGGCAAAGACCGCCTTCGTGACGACCCGCGGCCTGGCCGACGTGCTGCGGATCGGCTATCAAAACCGGCCCCAGCTGTTCGAGCTGGCGATCAAAAAGCCGCAGCCGCTGTTTGAGCTGACAGCCGAGATCGACGAACGAATCGCCGCGGACGGCTCGATCTTGCTCGCACCCAGCGCCGAACAGGTGCGAGCCGAGCTTTCGCGGCTGAAGGCCGCCGGGATCGAATCGCTGGCCATTTGCCTGCTCAACAGCTACGCCAATCCGCAGCACGAGGAGCAGGTCGCCAAAATCGCCGGCGAGCTGGGCTTCGCCGAAATCAGCACGAGCACGCAGGTCTCGCCGCTGATGAAACTCGTTCCCCGCGGCGACACGACCGTCGTCGATGCCTATTTGAACCCCGTGCTGCGGCAGTACGTCGAGCGGCTGGCCGCCTCGCTGGCGAGCGGGAGGCGTCAGCCTCCCGATAACGTTGCATCGTCAGCGATAGAACCTGATCGGGAAGCTCACGCTTCCCGCTCGCCCACCGAGCTCCGCCTGATGACCTCCGCCGGCGGCCTGGCCGGCAGCGGACAATTCACCGGCAAAGACAGCATCCTCAGCGGTCCGGCGGGCGGCGTCGTTGGCTTCTCGCGCGTCGCCGAAGCGGCGGGGTTCACCACAGCCATCGGTTTCGACATGGGCGGGACGAGCACCGACGTGGCGCGGTACGACGGCCGATTCGAGTACGAGTACGAAACGCAAAAGGCCGGCGTGCGGATCGCCGCGCCGATGCTGGCGATCGAGACGGTCGCGGCCGGCGGCGGCTCGATCTGCCGCTACGACGGGATGAAGCTGGTCGTCGGCCCCGACAGCGCCGGCGCGGACCCCGGCCCCGCCTGCTACGGCCGCGGCGGCCCGCTCACCGTCACCGACTGTAACCTGATCCTCGGCCGCCTCTTGCCCGAGCATTTTCCCTTTCCACTCGACCGCGCCGCCGTCGAGCGGCGATTGGCGGAAGTGGCGAGCCAACTGGCGAGCGGGAGGCGTGAGCCTCCCGATGGCGTCATATCTCCTGCTACGCCGAACTATCGGGAGGCTGATGCCTCCCGCTCGCCTGAGGAGCTCGCCGAGGGCTTCCTCCGCATCGCCAACGCCAACATGGCCGCGGCCATCCGCAGCATCTCGCTCGCCAAAGGCTACGATCCGCGCGATTACGCCCTCGTCGCCTTCGGCGCAGCCGGCCCGCAGCACGCCTGCGCGGTGGCGGAGGAACTAGGAATCACCAAAGTTCTCATCCATCCCGACGCGGGCGTGCTTAGCGCCCTGGGCATCGGTCTGGCCGATGTGGTCAAGCACCGTGCCGCTGGCGTGTACGCGCGGTTTGAGTCGCTGACCGCCGAGCTCCGTTCGTCTCTGGACGAGCTCGAACGGCAAGTCCGCCTCGATGTGATCGCCGAAGGCATCGCTCCCGAGAGAACCGAAATCGTCCGCTCGCTGGACCTGCGCTATGCCGGGACCGATGCGGCAATCACGGTGGCCGAGCCCGGGAGCGGCGACTTTGCCGCCTCCTTCATCGCTCAGCACCAACGCCTCTACGGCTACGTCCACCAGCAGCGTCCGCTGGAAGTGGTCGCCGCTCGAGTGCAAGCCACTGGCCGATCCGCAGCGGTTCTTGAGCGATCGCAGGCTCTGCCCCCCGTCCGCTCTGAGCCCGCCGATATTCAATGGCGGCACATCGGCGGGCGCGTGCAGGCCAAACTCCATCACCGCGACCTGTTGGCACCGGGGTCGGTCATCGAAGGCCCGGCGATCATCGTCGAAGAACTCACGACCACCATCGTCGATCCCGGCTGGCAGGCGGTCCAACTCTCTGGCGGCGAACTGGTGCTGACGCAGTCCTCAGCCCGCACTCCGCACTCGCACATCGGCGACGAGCGGGCTGCCGAAATCGCCAAGGAAGCCTTCAGAAGCGGCAAAACGATCCGTGAGCTGATGCGCGAATCCGAAATCATCGATTCCTCGACCGCCGACCCCGCCCAGCTCGAAGTCTTCAACAACCACCTGACGGCCATCGCCACGCAGATGGGCATCACCCTCCGCAACACGTCGATGAGCGTGAACGTCAAGGAGCGGCTGGACTTTAGCTGCGCCATCTTCACGGCGGAGGGCGACCTGGTCGTCAACGCGCCGCACATTCCGGTGCACCTCGGTGCGATGGGGCAAACGGTCAAGCAAGTCCTGGCGGACAACCCGCGGCTGAAGCCGGACGACGTGATCGTCACCAACGACCCCTACCGCGGTGGCTCGCACCTGCCTGACGTGACGGTGGTCACGCCCGTGTTCGATGGCGAGTCGCTGCTCTTCTTCACCGCCAGCCGGGCGCACCACGCCGAAATCGGCGGCGTGACGCCCGGGTCGATGCCGCCGTTCTCGAAAAGCCTGGCCGAAGAAGGCGTGCTGCTGCGAAACGTGCTCGCGGTGGACGGCGGCCAGTCGCGGCTGGACGAGTTACGCAACTTGTTGGCGGGCGGGAAGTTTCCCAGCCGCTCCGTGGAGGCCAATCTTGCGGACATCACCGCACAAATTGCCGCGAACCAGCAAGGGGCCAACGACTTGCGGCACATGGTCGAGCGATATTCGTTGCCGGTCGTGCAAGCCTACATGCGGCACATCCAGGAGGCGGCCGAGCGAAAGTTGCGGGCGGCAATTGCCAAACTGCCGCCGGGGCTGCGGGAGTTTATCGATCACTTGGATGACGACACGCAGATCGCAGTGAAAATCGTTGTGGGCGACGACCATATGCTGATTGACTTTCTTGGCACCGGGCCGGTTTCGGCGGGGAATCTCAATGCGAACCGGGCGATTGTGACGGCGGC
>DASRJB010000398.1:0-2030 GCA_035649715.1 Pirellulaceae bacterium | reverse complement strand
AGGTGCTCCTCGGCGAGCTGCGGGGCGCCCTCGATCGTGTCGTGCTCATCCACGAATTTGCAGATGCTCTGGATCGTCGGGTCGTCGTAGCCGAGCTTCTTCAAAGCCAGCGGCACGGTGTTGTTGACGATTTTCAGCATGCCGCCGCCGGCGAGCTGCTTGTACTTGACCAGGGCGATGTCGGGCTCGATGCCCGTCGTGTCGCAGTCCATCATGAAGCTGATCGTGCCGGTGGGGGCCAGCACGGTCGCCTGGGCGTTGCGGAAACCGACGCGCTTGCCGAGGGCCAGACAATCGTCCCACAGCTCGCGGGCGGCGTCCTTCAGGTACTTGGGGCCGGCCGGGTTGATCTGCTCCACGGCATCGCGGTGCATCTGCATCACGCGGAGCATCGGCTCGCGGTTCTGATGAAAGCCCTCGAACGGGCCGACGACCGCGGCCATCTCGGCGCTGGCCAGGTTCCCCGCCCCGTGCAGCAGGGCCGTCAGCGAGCCGCAGATGCCATAGGCCGCCTCGCTGTCGTAGGGATAGCCCTCGCTCATGATCACGCTGCCCAGGTTCGAATAGCCCAGGCCCAGCGGGCGGAACAGGTGGCTGTTCTTGGCGATCTCGGCCGTGGGATAGCTGGCGTGATCGACCAGGATTTCCTGGGCGATGAAATAGATGCGGCAGGCCGCCTTGAACCGCTCGACGTCGAACGTGCCGCCGCCTTCGCTGTCAGCCGGCCGGCGGAACTTCAGCAGGTTGATGCTGGCCAGGTTACAGGCCGTGTTGTCGAGGAACATGTACTCGCTGCACGGGTTGCTGGCGTTGATGCGGCCGCTGTTGGGGCAGGTGTGCCAGCGGTTGATCGTCGTGTCGTATTGCACGCCCGGGTCGCCGCACTGCCAGGCGCACTCGGCCATGCGGGTGAGCAGCTCGCGGGCGGGCCACGAGGGGCCTTCGCGGTTGGGCTCGGTCACCCAATGCGTCGTCCACTTCTGGTTCTTCTCGACGGCCTGCATGAACTCGTCGGTCACGCGGACCGAGAGGTTGGCGTTCTGGAACAGGATCGAGCTGTAGGCCTCGCCGTTGAAGTTGGCCTCGTAGCCGCCCTTCTCGATCAGGCAGTGAGCCTTTTTCTCTTCCTTCCACTTGCACTCGATGAAGTCGAGGATGTCGGGGTGCCAGACCTTGAGCGACTGCATTTTGGCCGCCCGCCGCGTCTTGCCGCCGCTTTTCACGACGGCCGCGATCTGGTCATAGACCCGCATGAACGACAGCGGGCCGCTGGGCTTGCCGCCGCCGGCCAGCTTCTCGCGGTACGAGCGGAGCGTCGACAGGTCCGTCCCCGTGCCGCTGCCGAACTTGAACAGCATGGCCTCGCTCGTCGCCAGGCCCATGATCGCTTCCATGTTGTCTTCGACCGACTGAATGAAGCACGCCGAGCCCTGCGGAAATTCGTAGGGGTTCTCCGGCTGCTCGACGTCCATCGTTTCGGGGTTCCACTTCCAGTTGCACTTGGTTCCGGTCACGCCGTTGATATGGAACAGGCCGACGTTGAACCAGACGGGCGAATTGAACGCCCCGTGCTGATGCAGGCAGAGCCAGGTCAGCTCGCGATAGAACCGCTCGGCGTTTTCCTCGTCGGCGAAATAGCCGTCGGCCTTGCCCCAGTCGGCGATCGTCCGGGTGACGCGGTGAATGAGTTGCCGCACGCTCCGCTCGCGTTCGGGCGTGCCGTTTTCGCCGTAAAAGTACTTGCTGACGACGACGTTGGTCGCGAGCTGCGTCCAGGTCGCCGGGATCTCGGCGTCCTTCTGCTCGAACATCAGCTTGCCGTTCTCGTCCTTGATCTGGGCGCTCCGCAGCTCCCACTGCACCGTGTCGAAGGGGTCGGCCACATCAGCCGGGCAGAACCGCGGCTCGATCTTCAGCCCCTTGGCCAGCTCGCGAACGGCATCCACTTTTCCACTCCGCCCAGCAGAACGAGCAGCAGCAACCGTGGCCATGAGAGAGCTCCTCCTGAGAAAACATCCATGCAGTCGGCC
>DASRJB010000397.1:0-23075 GCA_035649715.1 Pirellulaceae bacterium | reverse complement strand
AGAACGTTCGCAGTCTCGATCAGCTGCCAGGGCTGGAATAGCTCCCTCAGGCCGTGAGGGAGCAGGAAGACGAAGACTGTAGAATCCCGGTTCAGGAAAAATGTAGCCGCGGATGGGCGCGGATGACACGGATCGGAAATAGCTTCGTCCGATCCGCGTTATCCGCGTTCATCCACGGCCAGTCTTACGCGCCGAGAATCCAGTTCGTGGGCCGAGAGCGGCGTGCTGGCATCAATTAGCCAGCTCGCTCATTCGTAATGATCGGGGGCGCTGCATGCGTCGCCCTAACGGCATTCCGCGTCCGAGCGCTTGAAACTGGCGCAAGACGCTATCTCACAAGGATTTGCGCCGATTTGAGCGGCGCGATACAGTCCCGCTAACCGTTACAGTCAGCCTGAATAACCCATATATCCTGCCTGGGAAATCCTCCCCAAGCTGCTTGAATTGCATGCTACGGTTGCCTATGTTCCTGGGAGTCGGAGAACCCCTCCCAGCTCGCGATTCCACCCTTTTGTCTCTACATCCCGGGAGATTCCCTCACATGAACAAACTGTTTGGCAAGGTCGCGGCTGGCGCGATTGTGTCGCTGGCCCTCTTGGCCTGGACCAGTCAGGCCAACGCATTCCATCATCGCTGGCACGGTTCCAGCGGCGGCTCCAGCGGCGGCTCGAGCGGCGGTAGCTGGGGCGGTTCCAGCGGCGGCTGGGGCGGAAGCTCTGGCGGCTCCAGCGGCGGTAGCTGGGGCGGCGGCTACGGTCATCACCGCCATCACGGCGGTTGGGGCGGATCGAGCGGCGGCTGGGGCGGCAGCTCCGGCGGCTGGGGTTCTTCGGGCGGCTCGTCCGGCGGCTGGGGTTCCAGCGGCGGCTCGAGCGGCGGCAGCTACTACTACTCGCCGGCGCCCGTCGTCGATCCCTCGACGATTCCAGTCGCTCCGCCTGCGGGCGGCACGCTGCCTCCGGCCACGGTGCCTCCGGCAGCGGTTCCTCCAGCCGGCACGCCGGCTTCGTACAGCGACGGCCTGTTGGCCGTGAGCGTGCCGGAAGATGCCAGGATCTTTGTCAACGGCCAGCCGACGTCGAGCACGGGCGGCCTGCGGCAGTATGTGTCGCGGAACCTGAAGAACGGCTTCAACTACGCCTATGAAGTGCGGGCGGAAGTCGTTCGCGACGGCAAGCCGGTCGAGCTGGTGAAGAGCGTCAACGTCCGGGCGGGCGAGACCGCCGCGCTGGCCTTTGACTTCCCGGCGACGGACTCGTCCCAGACTTCGCTGACGATTCACGTGCCCGCGGACGCGAAGGTCTACCTGGCTGGCAACGCCACCAAGGCGACCGGCGAGACCCGCATCTTCCGCACGACCGGCCTGACGACCGGCAAGTCGTGGGACGGCTATACCGTCCGCGTCGAGCTGGATCGCGGCGGCAAGGTGGAAACGAAGGAAGAGACCATCTCGCTGAAAGCCGGCGAGACGCGCGAGATTCGCTTCGACTTCGGCGGCGACAAGGTGGCCTCGAGCCACTAAGCACGTAGGGTGGGCTGTGCCCACCTGAATCAGAAGTGGTGGGCGCAGCCCACCCTACCGAACTGAAGTAAACGAAAGCCCGCGGAGTTCGCTCCGCGGGCTTTTTCGTTTGCCGGCCAAAGCCGCTAGGGCCGTTAGAAACTGCCTTGACGGTCGCACCGGCGCTGGCGGAATGCCTTGCCACTGGGCTCCCGCGCGGCCGATGAATGGCGATATGTCCAAACGCCAGGCCGCGGGGGAACAGGAGCCCCTGCCGCAACGATCGGCCACGGATTCGGCGCCGAAGCTTTGGATCAAGCTGGTCGTCAGCGCCGTCTTGGTCTTTCACCTGTCGGCGGTGTTCATCGCGCCGCTGGCTTTCGCTGCGGACTATTCCTCGCCACTGGTGAACGCCATCTACGGCGTGCTGCGGCCTTACATCGCCGCGATGTACCTGGATCACGGCTATTTCTTCTTCGCGCCGAATCCCGGCCCCTCGCACCTGATCGATTACAAGGTCGAGTTCGCCGACGGCCGCCCGCCGCTGACCGGCCGCTTTCCCGATCTGCAGACCGAGCGCCCGCGATTGCGCTATCACCGGCACTTCATGCTGACCGAATCGCTCAACAACCGCCTCCGCTATCCACTCACGCCGCCGGCGGAACCCACACCCCCGGCGCTGACCGCGACGGCGGAAGAGAAGGTGCTGTATCAGGCCAACCGGCAGGCCGACGAGCGGGAGCGGGCGAGCTGGCGGATGACGCGGAGGCAGTTCGAGGCCATGCGCGATTCCTACGCCCAGCATCTCCAGGCCCTGCACGGCGGATCACGCGTGACGCTGACCCGTATCGAGCACGTGCTGCCTTCGCCGGTTGAGGTGCGGCTGACTGGCCGCCGGCTCGACGATTCGCGGTCGTACGTCGTGCAGCCCGAGCCGCCGCGCCTGGGGGACGCACCATGAGACTCCTCGGTGCCTCGCGCGATTGGACCCTGGCCGCCGCCCGCGGCTGGGACCGGTTCTGGTTCACCCCCCAGCGGCCCCACACGCTGGCGCTGATCCGCATCTGCGGCGGGGCGATGCTGCTCTACACGCACCTGATCTGGTCGTTCGACCTGGAGGCGTTCTTCGGACCGCACCCCTGGCTCACGGTCGAGAACATCCGCCTGATGACGCAAGGACCCGACGGACGCAGCTACGCCTGGAGCCACCTGTTTTACATCCAGTCCCCGGCCCTGCTGTGGATGGCGCACGTGGCGGCGCTGGCCGTCTTTGCCATGCTCACCGCCGGCCTCTTCACGCGGGTGACGTCGATCCTGGCCTGCGCGATTACGCTTTCCTATTGCCACCGCGCGACGGGCGCCTGGTTCGGCCTCGACCAGATCAACGCCTTCATCGCGATGTACCTGATGGTGGGCGCGGCGGGCGACGCCTACTCGCTCGATCGCTGGCTGGCCCTGCGGCGCGGAGCAGCAGCGGACGCGGGGCCGCGCATCGACACCAACATTGCGGTCCGCCTCTTGCAGCTGCACATGTGCGTGATCTACCTGTTCGGCGGCATTGGCAAGGCCCGCGGCGAATCGTGGTGGGACGGCACGGCCATGTGGATGGCCCTGGCCAACCTGGAGTATCAATCGCTGGACCTCGTCTGGCTGGTCCGCTATCCCTGGCTCTTGGCCCTGCTCACCCACGTCACCGTCTTCTGGGAGACGTTCTACTGTTTCTTCGTCTGGCCCAGGCTGACGCGGCCGATCTGCCTGCTGCTCGCGGTCTTCGTGCACGGCGGCATCGCACTGGCCCTCGGCATGAAGACCTTCGGCCTGGTGATGATCATCGGCAACCTGGCGTTCGTCTATCCGGAGCAGGTCCGGGCGACGATCGGCTGGCTTGGCCGGCTGATCCCGGCCCGGCAACCTCGCGAGAACGCCGCCGCGAGCGAAGCCCCGCCGCTGCGAAAGCAGTCGCTGGCTGCCGCGCCGCGGTAAGGCCGCTTGCTCTGGCGGGCTGCCAGGGTAGAATCTTATTGATACTGACGCCAAGCCCGATTCGTGCTTTTCCCTGCAATTCCGGCAGGCCTGGCGTCCCGCGGAGTCTCAATAAGCCGTCCCCAGGCGGCCGAAGGAACAGCGCCGTATGACCCAACCCGAGCCCTTGGGCCACGTGCCCGTGGCCCTTTCGCCCCGCGAGCGTTTTGTCGAGTTTCTGCAGAGCCGCGGCATGCGCGTCACCCAGCAGCGGCTGGCGCTGGTCGATCACGTGTTTTCACGCCACGAGCATTTTGACGCCGACCAGCTGATGGAGCAGCTGCCCGGCAGCGGCCAGGCGGGCCACGTCAGCCGGCCGACCGTCTATCGCACGCTGGGGGAGTTCGTCGATGCGGGATTGCTGCGGAAATTCGTGCTCAACGGCCGGGCCGTTTACGAGCACGACTACGGCTATCCGCAGCACGACCATTTCCACTGCACCGACTGCAACCAATTGTTCGAGTTCGAAAACGAACAACTCGTGCAGCTCCGCGAGCAGCTGGGCCGCGAGCACCACTTCAAGGTCTCCGGCCACCGCCTGATCATCACCGGCGTCTGCGAGGAGTGCCAGAAAGCCCGGCGGCGGGCGCGGCACAAGATGAACATGATTTAAGAATGGGGCTAGGGCTGGGGGCTAGGGCTAGGGTCGGCGGCGCGTTGCTGTCCGGCTTCGCTGCAGCCTATCATGATTCGGAAGCCCCTTGCCTAACCCTAGCCCCTAGCACTAGCACCTAGCCCCTCCGCATGTACGTTCTCGAAAACCCCGTCATGCAGCGCGAGCTGCTCGTGAACCTGCGGATGGTGCGGGCGTTCGTGCTGCTCTTGCTCTATCAGGGGCTCTTGGCGGCGGTCGTCTATTTTGCCTGGCCTTCGGAGACGCGGCTGGATCTGACCACGGGCAGCTCCAGCTCGCAGCAGACGCGGCGGCTGGTCGATCTGTTCTTCATCGGCCAGTATGTCATCGCCTCGATGATGGCGCCGAGCTTCGCCGCCGGCTCGATCACCGGCGAGAAGGAACGCAAGACGTACGAGATGCTGCTGGCCAGCCCGCTGCGGCCGGCGGCGATCGTGCTGGGCAAGCTGGTCGCCTCGCTGACCCACCTCAGCGTACTGATTTTCGCCTCGCTGCCGATCGTGATGCTCTGCCTGCCGCTGGGGGGCGTGCACTGGTCGGAAGTCTGCGCGGCGTACCTGGGGCTGATGCTCTCGGTCTTGACGTTCGGCATGATCAGCGTGGCCTGCAGCGCCTATTTCCAGCGGACCAGCGCGGCGCTCGTCGTCTCGTACCTGATGATCCTGCCGCTCGCGCTGCTCGGCGTGATCCTGTGGATACACCTGGCCGACAACGGCCTGTTTCGGCTGATGCTGATCGTGACGGTGCTGCCGGCGGTCTCGCTGGCCGTGTGCATCGCCCTGTTCTTCAACACCAGCGCCCTGCTCCTGCATCCGCCGGACGTCGGCAGCGAAGGCAAGGAAGTCGTGGACCTGGAGCAGGAGGCCCAGCAGGCCGTGGGCCTGGTGATTCAGCGCGACCAGTTCCCCGACAAGCTCTTCGCGCCGCCCAAGCGCGACGACCTGATGGAGGACGACGCCAACCCGGTCTACGACAAGGAAATCCGCAGCGAGATCTTCAGCCAGGGGACGCTGATGCTCCGTCTGGTGATCCAGGTGAGCATGCTCCTGGCGATTCCGTTCATGGCGGTCTGCCTCTACATCTGGCCGCAGTACGCCCCGTACTACATCTGCTATGTCGTGATCTTCAACATGCTCGTGGGCCCGGTGTTTTCGGCCGGCAGCGTGACCAGCGAACGGGAGCGCGAGACGCTCGACCTGTTGCTGACGACCATCATCACGCCGTGGCAAATCCTGTGGGGCAAGCTGATCGCGGGACTGCGCGTCTCGAGCGTGCTGACGCTGTTCCTGGTCTGGCCCGTGCTGCTGGCCTGCGTGATGGTCTCGCTGTACTGGTCGAACCTGCTCTCGGTGGTCGCCTATTTGTCGATCGTGCTCATCACCTGCCTGACCACGGCGATGCTGGCCCTGTTCTGCTCGGTGCTCTTCAAGAAGACCTCCAACGCCTTGATGACGACGTACCTGGCGATCATCCTCATGTTCTGCGCTCCCTTGGCCGTGAGCTACTTCGCGGCGACGTTCTTTCCCACGCACGCCGCCGCCGGCGTGATCGAGGATCTCGGCTTCACCAGCCCGTTTGCAGCCGCGTTTGCGATCCCGCTCGACATGGGCGTCTCCGGCGACACCGCCAGCGCCGCGGCCAAGGCCGCCCTGGGCAACTGGCCGCTCTTTTTGGCCTACGTCGCCTTCAGCCTCGGCCTCAACGTGGCCTTGTTGGTCGTCATGATTTGGCTCTTCAACACCCGCTGGCGCGTCGCGGGGTAGGGTCGGCTGTGGCGGCGACATCGATTCCTGGTGGGCACCGCCCACCGCGCACCACGAGGTCAGCGATGCGAAAGGTTGACGAGGAATTTGAAGGCAGCGTGCCGCGATTATCGGCTTCCACGGACAATTACGAATTCGTCCTGAATATCGGCACGGAAGAACTCGCGTCGGTTTGTAAGACTCCCCGGCTGCAGAGTCTGGCCGAGCTCGCCTACCGCAAGCAGGAGCCGCTGGTTCGCGTCACCATCCGGGACCGGGAGGTGATTGCGATCGCTGTCCCATATAAGGTCAAGAAGGCGGCTCCGCTCGGGGACGGAAAACACCTGGACGTGGCGGTCCTTGGATTCGCCGCGACCCAGAACCGGTGTGAGATCGTCGTGGAGTATGCGAAGCGCAAACGAGCGACGGTCATCGCGGAGGCACCCCACGTACAACGCATGCTGGAGATCTCGTACGAAACCAAGCGAAAGCTGATGTTCATCGTTGTGGAGACCGGCTACGTCGTAATGGCCAATCTGTCGCGACCTGCGCCCAAAAGGACACGCCAGCGCCGAGCTTCCCGATGAGATTCACCTGCCTGGCCTTCGTGCTCGAGGTTTCATTTGCCGCGGCGGCCCTCGCCGCCGACGCCGATTGGCCGCAGTGGCGCGGCCCGCAGGCTAGCGGCATCGCGGCGGCCGGCCAGTCGCCGCCGCTGGCCTGGAGCAGCACCGAAAACGTCCTCTGGAAGGCCAGCATTCCCGGCCGCGGGCACGGCTCGCCGATCGTGGTCGGCAATTCGGTCATCCTGCAGACCGCCGAGGAGGACCGCGAGGTCCAGTCGGTCCTCTGCTTCGACCGCCAGACTGGCGCGGAACGGTGGCGGACCGCCGTACATACCGGCGGCCTCGACCGCAAAGGCAACAAAAAGACCACCCAGGCTTCGGCCACGCCGGCATTCGACGGCCAGCGGCTGATCGTGAACTTCCTCAATCGCGGTGCGATCTATACCACGGCCCTCGACCTTTCCGGCCAACAAGTCTGGCAAACGCGCGTCTCCGATTTCGCCACGCACCAGGGCTTCGGCTCCTCGCCCACGCTGTTCGGGCCGCTGGTGTTTATCGCCACCGACAGCAAGAGCGGCGGCGCGGTCGCGGCACTCGCGCGCGCGAGCGGCCAGGTCGCCTGGCAGGAGCAGCGCCCGCAATTGCCCAACTATGCCTCGGCCACGATCCTGCGGGCCGCCGGCCGCGACCAGCTCGTGATCCACGGCTGCGACGTCGTGGCCAGCTTCGACCCGCTGACCGGCAAGAAGCTGTGGGAGACGCCCGGCTCGACGACCGAATGCGTCACGACGCTCGTCACCGACGGCGAGCGGGTCTTCGTCAGCGGCGGCTATCCCAAGAAGCACGTTCAGGCGATCGCCGCCGACGGCAGCGGCCGCTCGGAATGGGAGAACACGGCCCAGGTCTATGTGCCGTCGATGATCGTCCACCAGGGACACCTCTACGCGACCCAGGACGGCGGCGTCGCCATGTGCTGGGACTCCCGCACCGGCCGGGAGAAATGGAAAGAGCGGCTGGGCGGCACATTCACTGCCTCGCTGGTCCTGGTCGGCGACAACCTGCTGGCCACCAACGAGTCGGGGCAGACTTTCGTCTACAAAGCCGATCCGGCAAAGTTCCAGCTCGTCAAGGAAAACAAGCTCGGCGACGAGGTCTATGCTTCCCCCGCCGTCTGCGGCAGCCGGATCTATCAGCGGGTCGTCGAAAAGTCCGACGGCCAGCGACAGGAAGTGCTCTACTGCCTCGGCCGCCCGTAGCCGTTACGATCGGCTGCGGCGCACCTCATCCGCCGGCAGGATGACGTGCACGTCCTCGTCCTGGCCGTCGATATTCAGCACGCATCGATGCCGGTCGCCCAGGCGGATGACGGTTCCCCTGGTGCCGGCCATCGGCCCATACAGAATCCGAACGCGATCTCCCGGCCGGACCGCCAACGGCCACCATCTGGACAAGGTCGGGCGAAATATGGCTCCGTACATTGGCGTACCTACCGGAAATGAGTCGCACAATATGTGCCCATGACGGCCTCGCAATTCTGACTTTTGCACCGCGGATATCGTGGATGACGCGGATAGGGCAGCCGCCGCCCTCTCATGCGCGCCATCCGCGTGATCCGCAGTCTTTCCTAGCTCCCCCCTTCCGGGACTTTTCTGGAAAATCTTTTTTTCGTTTGACTCAAATGGACCAGACTCCTGGCTCATTTGATTCAAACGAAAAAAAGATCGTTCGAAATAGTCGCGATCCGGCAGAGCGGCGAAATTCCTGCGGTGCGATCGCGGCACCTCTTGCATTATCTACAGCATGTAGATAAGCTTCGCTTGTTGACACGTTGTAAACGTGACTCGCCAGGAGAATGTCGATGTCCCAGTCGCGTCCGCCGGTGTCCGATGCCGAGCGGGAAGTCTTGCGGGAATTGTGGGACGCCGGGCCGGGCACGGTCCGCGAGCTCCAGCAACGACTGGCGGCGGGCGCGCCGAGTTGGACGCGCTCGACGGTCATTACGCTGCTCCAGCGGCTGGAGAAGAAGGGCTACGTCGCCAGCGATCGCAGCGGTTTTGCGTTCGTGTTCCGGGCGATCGTCAGCCGCGAGGAATTGGTAGTTCAGCGCGTGCGCGAGCTGGCCGCCGAGTTGTACGACGGCCAGGCCGGGCCATTGATGCTGGCCTTTGCACAGCGGCAGAGGTTCAAACCCGAGGAACTGGCCGAGCTGCGGCGGTTCCTCGACGAGCTGCAAAGCCAGCCCAAGCGCAAAAAGGGATGAGCGGGACGGGTCATGGCGCGCCACAGCGGCGCAGGAGCCTGACATGCACCAGATTCTCAGCTGGCTCGTGCAAAACACGCTGACGGTAGCGCTGCTGCTGCCCCTCGTGCTGCTATTGGCGAGGCTGTGGCGATTCCGCCCGGCCAACCAGCATTTGCTGTGGCTGCTGTTGCTGGTCAAGCTCCTCACGCCGCCGCTCGTATGTTGGCCGGTGTCGATCGAGATGCCTCCGGCGAGCAGCCCCTTCGCCGGGATGCCGATCGGGACCGCGGCGCACGAGGCGGCGGCCAGCGAGCCTCGCCAACTGATTGAACCAACTGAATTCGCAGCGCCCCTCGTCGATTCGCCATCCGCTGCACTGTCCACCGGCCAACCGGCGGCCGCCATCACTTTCGCGGCAACGCCTCGCGCAGTCGATCTGCCAAACCTGCTGCCGCAGGTCCTGGTGGGAATCTGGCTGGCCGGGGCGGCCGCCGTCGGCGCCTGGATCGTGCGGCAACTGCTGCAGCAGGCCCGCATCCTGCGGCGGTGCCAGGAGCCGACCAAGACCTTGCAGCAATGGGTCAACGACTCGGCTCAAGCGCTGCAGCTGTCGCACGTCCGCCTGCGAGTATCCGATGACGTGACTAGCCCGTTCGTTTCGTGCCTCGGATGGCCGACGCTGATCTGGCCGGCGCCCTTGGCCAAGGCCCACGAGCTCGCCTGTTACCAGGCCGTGTTAGCCCACGAATTGGCTCACTTGGCGCGGCGCGACCACTGGGTCACGTGGCTGGAGCTGGCGGCCATGCCGCTGTGGTGGTTCAACCCGCTCTTGTGGTACTTGCGGTCGCGGCTGGACGAGACCCGCGAGCTGGCCTGCGATGCCCTCGCCCTGGAAACCGCCGGAATCGACCGCCGCGGCTTTGCGGAACTGCTGCTGGCGCTCTCGACGCCGGATCGCTTGCCATTCTCTCCCGCCGCGCCCTTGCAGGCGGGAATCGGTTCTGCCTTTCACAGGAGACTTGCCATGCTGTTTTGCGATCGCACCAGCGGACGAATCTCGCTGGCCGGGCTGCTGGTCACCGCAATTTTTGCGGCCGCTGCGCTTCCCGGCTGGGCCCAAGCCCCCGCTGACCCCAAACCACAGGAAGTCAGGCCGGCGCAGCCTGCGGCCACGACGGATGCGGCAGCGGCGTCAACGTCGAGCGCAAAGACCGCAGACGATCCCGTAGAGCCATCCCAAGACCCGGACGCCAGTCGGCCGTCTGATGCTGCCCGGACCTATGGATCGGTCTTGGAGATCAAGGACGACATCCTGCTCATTCAGCTCGCCGAAGGCGCAAGCCTGCCCACCAACAGTCCGGTCTTCGTGATTCGCATTACACCGACGCACAGCGAGATGATCGGTCAATTGCGAATCCTGAAGTCGGATGGCAAGGAAGTCGCCGCGAAATTGCAGCCCCAGGTTGCCAAACCGCAAGTCGGTGACAAGCTCTGGTCCACTGGGCGGTCCGCCGGTGCGAACACCTACCGGCGGAACGTGGCCGGGACTACAGCCCAGCCCGCTGCTGAGCCGGTCCCCAGCCCTCCTGATCCCCCTCCCGCGACGACGGAGTACCGGCCGTCTTGGGTCCGTGTAACCAGCGCGCTGAACGAAGGAGCTCTGACCTTCCAGCTGGAGGATGGAAGCCGGATCGTCGCCCACTTGGACGCCAGCGGCACCCTCCGCATGTTCCTCGAGAAGGACGGCAAGCGCCAGGAGCTGGCCAGGTCCAGGGAATCCGCCCGGACGGCTAGCCGCGCTGCGACCGGAACTAGTTCCTCCACGTCACCGCACTCCTTGCCTTCGAGAGGCACGAGCGGCGGGGCGAGTACGCGCCCCGCGCCCATGACGGCCGTTTCGCCGCCGCCGACCGCAGCACGACCGGCGCCACCCAGCGACCTGGCGGTCCTGGGGACAAACCTGGAGTTGGCTAAGCTCGAGGTGGAAGAGAAGGAAATCCTCCTCAACCAGGCTCAGGAGCTCGAGAAGCAAAAGTCCATCAGTCCGCTCGAGGTGCGGCTCAAGGAAGTCGAACTGCGCAAGGCGAAGGTGCGACTGAAGCAAGCCCAATTGCAAATGGACGCCACCAGATCACGGCCGCAGCCAGGCGATGGACCCCAAGGCCGTTAGGATCCGTCGAAAACTAACTTGGGCAGTTTGTATTCAGGCCCGGAGGGCCGGCACGAGAGTTCGGGAATGCGGCTGCGCAGGTGTCGGCCCTCCGGGCCTGAGGGAATACATGCTTTTGACGGCGAACCCCCGACCTGACGGTCGGGGCTATTAACTGTCGGCCCTCCGGGCCTATTACTCACGGCCAAACTGCAGAAGTTCTCGTTAGGCCAACTTCAGTTGTGCTTCGATCCGCTTGATGGCGTCTTCGACGCGGCAGCTGCCGGTGACGAGCGAGACGGTTTTGCCGTCGGCGAGCCACTCGGTGACTTTGTGCTGGGCCGAGACGACCGTGCTGTGGCTCTTACGGCCGAGCGAGCGGCTGATTTCGGAGTGGGCGGCGCGGGTCCATTTGCGGGCCAGGAACATGACCAGCATTCGCGGCATCGTCACGGCGGCGGTCTTGCTGCCGGACTGCAGCTCGTCGCGTGGCACGCCGAAGACGTCGCAGACCGCGTCGACGATTTCAGGCAGCCGCACGGGCCGCCGGCTGGCGTGGACCAGGTCGTCGAGTGCGGCCTGGGCGAATTCCAGGTCGATTGTTTTGCCGTGGGCGTCGCTGGCCGCCCGCAGGCGGTGCATCGCGCCGGCGAGCTGCCGGGCATCGCCGTTAAGCTGGGCCGCCAGCCAGTTGAGCACGTCCGGCGGGGCAGCCACGCCGCTCTTGCCCGCCAGCTGCTGCAAGATGCCGCGCCGCACCGCAAAGTCGGCCGGCTGCAGCGTGCAGACCAGGCCGCCACTGAGGCGGGCCGGCAGCTCCGTTCCCATCCCGCGGAGCTCCGACGGCGGGCGGTCGCAGGCGAAGACCAGCTGCCGCCCTTCGCGGAGCAGCGTATCGACGGTGTGCACCAATTCGACCAGCGTCGATTGCTTGCCGGCGAAAAACTGCACGTCGTCGATCAAGAGCAGTTCGACGTCGCGATATTTGCGGCGGAAGCTGGGAGTGCCCGACTGCCGCAGGGCCTCCAGGAACTGATTGGTGAACTGCTCGGCCGAGAGGTAGATCACCCGCTGGCAGGCCCGCGACTGGCGGACTTGCCGCCAGATGCCTTCCAGCAGGTGCGTTTTGCCGCTGCCGGGCGGGCCGACGAACGTCAGCGGCGAATAGGTGCCCGGCCGCGCTGCCGCGGTCTGGGCCGCGGAGAGCGCCACGCGGTTGTCGTCGCTGGCGAGGAAGTCGTTCAAGGCGGCGAATTGTCTCCGCGGCGGCCTGTGCGGCTGCCGCTCGTCGCTGTCGATCGCTGGACCATTTGCGGGAGACGCGAGATGCGCAGGATTATCGGGCGGCGCGGCGGACTTGAGAAGCGGCGTGGGCCCGCTGTCGCCCAAGTTCGGCTCGGAAGGCTGAGCGGCAGCCTGCTCGACGACGAATTCGAGCGCCGCTTCGTTGCCGACAACGAACTTCGCGGCCGCGAGCAAGTCGGAGCGGAAGGCCCGCCGCAGATATTCCAGTCGAAAGGAATCGCCCGCCGCGATGCGAAGTCCGGCCGGGCAGGGCTCCATCCGCACGCCGCGGCCGAACCAGATCGCAAATCGCTCGTGCCCGACTCTGTCGGCGACGGCGCGGTGCAGGGCCGACACGATCTCCTTATCGTCCTTGGTCACGTCCTTGCCGCCTCTTGCGCGCACGCCCAGCGCCGTGGTCCGTCGTGTTCACGATGCCGCGGGAGAACCCGCGGCGCCGCTGGCGCGGCAGCACTAAGTAAAATTCCTGCGCGGACGACCCCCGCCCGCCACCCGTCTGCCTTGCACCGCGCTCCGTGGAGTGGCGCGGTGCGGGGGCGAGTATAGCCGTGCTAGCAAGCCTGTAAATCGGTCGTGTGCAGGTCGCGCGAAGTTTTCTTTGCAAAGCCTTCACGCTCGCCGCGAACGACGGGTATTTCCGCACGCCTGGCGTCGGAACGACTATTTACGACTTTTTGCAATCCGGGAGAGTGGTGTGGACAAGCTGTCGCAAATGCCGCTCGGACTTCCCGCGCTAGCCGCCTAACTGCTTGCCGCCGCGCCAGTTGCGGCCTTAACGAGCGGCCGGTACCAGAGGGCTCGCCGGTCGCGCTCCGTGAGCCCCGCACGCTCGTAGGCCGCGATCGCCGGCCTGTTCGCCGCGTCCACGGCCAGCACGAGCCGATCGACGCGAGCCTGCCGCGCCAGCCACATCGCCTGCCGCGTGAGCAGCCAGCCGTAGCCGCGACCGCGGACCTCCGGCGCCAATCCCAGATAGACGAGTTCCGCATGCCCGACATCGGGGTGCAAATTGACGAGCAGGCAGCCGGCCTCGCGCCCCTCGACCAGCAGAATTTGCCAGAGTTCGGGGCGGAACTGCCCCACTGACCGGTGGCCGCGGACGACGTCGGCCGTCGCTCGCAGGCCGTCGATCTGTGGGCAATCGAGCGTCCGCTGGTAGGTCCGATCGATGAGTGCGATCAAAGCGGGTTCCTCGCCCGTTGAAAAGCAGCGTAAATCGAACGGAAGATCGGGGGGCTGCTCCGGAATAGTCTCTGTTTCGATGGCCATGTAGAGCAGCTCCGCGGCGAGAATGAACCCGCCGGCCCGCATCCGCTCGCTTTGCCGGTCGCCAGCGGCGAGCAGCGTCTGGGCCAGCACTGCGCCGCGCGCGCCGAGCGTGACGGCCAGGTCGTTCAGCAAACGGCCGGCTATGGCGGAGTTGCTCGAGTCGGCGGTGGTCACGAATTGCGGCGGCCAGACGACGGCCGCTCGACCAGGCAAGAGGTGAGCAAGGGCAGCCGCCAGCAGGCGATCCTCGCTGCGGGCCGCCAGCAGCACGACGGCGCCCTCATCCGCCGTCGCGGCCTGGCGAATTTCCCGCCACAGGTCCGCCCGCTCCTCCTGCGGCCAGGCGAGGGCTGCCAGCGCCAGCACCTCTTTTTCGGCCAGCGGATCAGCCGGCGAGATGGAAAACGTGCTTTCACGCGGTGAATCCATGCCTTAACAATAGCGGAATCTGCCGATCTGATCGCGACGATTTCGGCGGGCAGCGCTATAATGAGGGCGACTCGGAGAAGTCTCATTTCAAATCGATCAGGATGACATGCGGTCCGGCTGCTCCCACAGCGAGCGGCCTATGCTGCGGAGGTGCGATCATGCGACGAGTTTTTGGTTTGGCGATTGTTGCTGCGCTCCTGTTGGCAACCGCCGCGCGAGCTCAGCTGATCAACGATCTCGAGAAGCGGCTGGACGGCGCGAAAGGAGCCGCTCCCGCTCTCACGATTCCTATGCCCGGCTACCTGGGCATGGTTCCCGACGAGGAATACAAGGGGGACGACGGAGTGAAGGTCGTCTCGGTCAAGCCCGGCGGACCGGCCGATGCCTCGGGGCTCAAGCCGGGCGACCTGATCACCTCGATCGACGACAAGCCGATCCGCACCGTGGACGCCATGGACGCCGCGCTGACGACCGCCTCGGCCGGCCAGAAGCTGAAAATCGCCGTTCGGCGGGCGGGCGGGCCCCAGACGCTGACGGTCACTTTGGGGAGCCGGCCGTCGGCCACTCCGGCGGCGGACGTTGGCGAAGCACCTCCCGCGGCCGCGCCGCCGACGCTGAATCCGCCGACCACGTCGCCGTTCGATCCTCTCACGCCTCCTGCCGCCGCAACGCCGCCAGCGCCTGCGGCCAGCGGGCCGATTCGCTCCAAGCCGCTTGACCCGCTTGCGCCGCCGGCTGCGGCGACGCCGGCGGAGACTCCGGCGGCGTCCCCACCCGCCGCCGACCCGCTGGGAGCTCCCGCCGCCAGCAGTCCCGCTGCGCCCGGCGGCGGCGCCTCGCTGGGCATCACCGTGGTTCCTCTTTCCGATGAAGCCCGGGCAGCCTACGGCCTGTCGCTGCGAAGCGGCGCGCTGATCACGGCCGTCAAGCCCGGCTCGCCGGCCGATCGGGCTGGCTTGCCGCTGGGCGGTGTGATCGCCATGATCGACGGCCGCCGCATCGGTACGGCCGACGAACTGGTCTCGTTCGTCCGCGCCGCGCGGCCGGGGCAAGAGGTGGAGCTGGGCTATTACCAGGGCGAAGTCCTGCGGCGGAAGCTGGTGACGCTCGCGCCGGCCGCCTCTGCCGCGATACCTGCAGCGCCCGCCGTGACCGGCGGTCAGCCGCCGATTTTTGGCAACGACCGCCCCATCCTCAATCGCGTCGAGCGGATGGTGGAGGGCGTGGCTGGCGGCCGCGGCCCTTCGACCGTGTTCGATCCCAGCGAATTGGCAACTCTGAAGATCCAAGTTCTGGACCTGACCGCCCAGGTCAAGGCCCTCGAGGAGCGCCTCAAGCGGCTCGAAGGCGGTGGCGCCGCACCGCCTGCTCCCGCACCCGGCCTTGGAGGATTTACGCCAGCGCCGTAAGCCCGCCGCCGCGGCAAGGGGTCGGAAGTCTTTGTCGGCGACGACTTTCCAAATGGGAAATCGCTGACGACAAAGACTCCCGACCCTCCCGACCCCGGGCGTCAGCCAATCAACTCCTCCATCACTCGCCCCTTGGGGACGAGTGGGTGGGGGCGATTGAGCGCGTCGTAGATCTGTTTTTTCGGATCGACGCCCAGCAGGCGGTACATCGTCGCCAAAATGTCGCCCGGCGAAACCGGGCTCTCGACCGGCTGCGCTCCGCTGCGGTCGCTCGCGCCATACACGAAGCCGCGCTTGATGCCGCCGCCGCAGAGCAGGATCGAATAGCAGGCGTTCCAGTGGTCGCGACCGCCGGCGTTGTTGTTGATCTTCGGCGTGCGGCCGAAATCGCCCAGCACGGCGACCAGCGTGCGGTCCAGCCGGCCGCGGTCTGCCAGGTCTTCGATCAGGCTGCTGCACGCGGCGTCGAACTGCGGCAAGAGCGGACTCTTGAGCTTTTGAAAATTGCCCCCATGAGTATCCCAGGTGGCGTTCGCGTCCGGCGCCCAGGACATGGTCACGACCCGCGTTCCGGCCTCCAGCAGCCGCCGGGCGAGGAGCACGCTTTGCCCGTAGATATTGCGCCCATAACGGTCGCGCGTGGCAGCCGGCTCGACCTCGAGCTGAAACGCCTGCTGCACGGAGCTGGCGGTGAGCAGGTCGAAGGCTTGCCGCTGAAAGTCGTTCATCGCGGCCAGCGAACGCTCGGCGCGGACAGCGAAGCCGCGGTCGAGCTCTGTCAGGAGCCGGCTGCGGCCCGACATGCGGTCGGCGGCCACGCCCTCGGGCAGCGACAGGTTGCGGACGCTGAACGCCGGCGAATTGGGGTCGTCGAGGATCCAGAACGGGTCGTAGCTGGCCCCCAGCATGCCCGCCAGAAATCCAGGCTGGAGCGGACCGCCCGCGCCCTCCTGCGTCTTGTAGGGCAGCGCGACGTAAGGCAGCGCCTGGCTCGGCGCGGGCCGCAATTTCGCCAGCACCGCGCCCGGGCAGGGATGATCGGTGGGTTTCGCGCCGCCGCCTTGCTCGCCGCGGTCGTGGCCGGTGAGCGCGGCATACACCGCAGCCGCGTGCGCGTTGTTCACGCTGTGGTTCATCGAGCGGACGAGCGTCGTCCGATGCATGTGCCGCGCTAGCTGCGGCAAGTGCTCGCACAACTGGACGCCGGTCAGCGAAGTGGAGATCGGGCGGAATTCGCCGCGAATCTCCACCGGCGCGTCGGGCTTCATGTCCCACATATCCAGATGGCTCGGCCCGCCGTTCAGGTAGATCACGATGCAGGCATCGGCCTTGCTCGCCGCGCCGCCGCCGGCCTGCTCGGCCCGCAGCAGTTGCGGCAGCGCCAGGCCCAAGCCGCCCAAAGATCCCACGCGCAGCAATTCGCGGCGCGAGAGGGCTGCGGAATTCAGTGAGCGAGAGTTCGATAGCATATTCGCATCCTGGGGACCGCTCCATCCGTGCCAGAGTATAGCCTACTCGCGCGCAGCCCGAATCAGCTGCTGGCGGAATTCGTGCAGGCCCAAGTCGATGCCGACCGGATACTCGTGCGGGTTGAGAAAGCGGCGGATGCTGGGATGCAGCTTCGCCAGCTCCCCGGCGGCGCGGGCGCGAATCGAGTCCAGACCGGGCGGAGAGCCGATCGGCTGCCCGCCCTGAACGATGGGCACGAGCAAGTCGCTCGCCGCGAAGTCCACCGCCATCCGCCGCTGCCGCGTGGGGTCCTTGCAATCGACGATCGTCTGCCGCGGATCCACTCCGCGGGTCTCGTCGTAGATCATGTCGGCGACGAGGCCCGCGGGCGATTCGAACCGCCGCACCTGGAGCACGCCGGGGATGGTGACCTTCACGGCCTGCTCCGAGAGCTTGAGCTTGGGTTGCCAGGCGCCGCGGGCGTCTTGCAGCGCGCCGAGCTTATACACGCCGCCGAGCGCCGGCTGGTCGTAGGCCGTCGCCAGCCTGGTGCCCACGCCCCAGACGGCGATTTTCGCGCCTTGTTGCTTCAGGCTTTCGATGATCCGCTCGTCGAGGTCGTTCGACGCGACGATTTGCGCCTGCGGAAAGCCGGCTTCGTCGAGCAGCTGGCGGGCCTCGATGCTCAGGTAGGCCAGGTCGCCCGAGTCGAGCCGGATGCCGACCATCTCGTGCCCTTGCCGGCGGAGCTGGCGGCCGACCTCGATCGCCCGCCGCACGCCTTCCAGCGTGTCGTACGTGTCGACCAGGAACACACAGTTGTTCGGCAGCACCGCGGCATAGCCCTCGAACGCCTCCAGCTCGGTCTCGAACGACATCACCCAGCTATGCGCGTGGGTTCCGCGAACGGGAATGCCGAACCGCTTGCCCGCCAGCACGTTCGAAGTCCCCGCGCAACCGCCGATATAGGCCGCCCGGCTAGCGGACAGGCCGCCGTCGATTCCCTGGGCCCGCCGCAGGCCGAACTCGATTACCGGCTCGCCGCGGGCCGCCGCACAGATTCGCGTCGCCTTGGTGGCGATCAGCGTTTGGAAATTGATGATGTTGAGCAGCGCGGTCTCCAGCAGCTGGCATTGGAGAATCGGTCCGGTCACGCGGACCAGCGGCTCCTGACCGAACGCCACCGTGCCCTCGGGCATCGCATCGATATCGCAGGTCAGCCGCAGCTCGCCGAGGTAGCGCAGGAACTCCGCCTCAAACAGCGGCGCTCCGTCGTTGCCCGCCAGAGAGCGCAGGTAGTCGAGATCGCTGGTCTCCAGGCGGAAGGCCTGCACGAACTCGACCGCCGGCCCCAGCCCCGCAGTCACCGCGTAGCCGCCGCCGAACGGCGGCCGGCGGAAGTAAAGGTGAAACGCGGCCCGCTGCTCGGCCTTGCCCAGCTTCCAATAGCCGTAGGCCATCGTGAGCTGATACAGGTCGGTGAGCAGCGCCAGTCCGGAAGTGGGCATGGTGGCGATCCTTGTTAGTGTATTATATACACTAACTAGCGGCGGGTCCAATCGGTGCACTTCGCGCCAACCCACCGCGTTGTACACCGGCAGGTCCGCCGATAGAATCGGATTCGAACCAGAAAGAGGAGCAGAGTCATGACGGTCAAGATTGCAATCAACGGGTTCGGGCGGATCGGGCGGCTGGCGTACCGGGCGATGCTGGAGGCGGGCATCGTCGGCAAGGGGAAGGCGGTCGATGTGGTGGCCGTCGGCGACATTGTGCCCGCCGACAACCTCGCCTACTTGCTCAAATACGACACCATGCAGGGCCGCTTCAAGGGCACGTTCGAAACCCGCAAGTCCTCCGCCGACAAAGCCGACGACGACTTGCTGATCGTCAATGGCGACGAGATGAAGGTGGTCAGCGCCAGGACGCCAGCCGAATTGCCCTGGAAGGCGATGGGGGTCGATATCGTGATCGAATCGACCGGCCTGTTCACCGAGGCCGAGAAAGCCAAGGGGCACCTGGCGGCCGGCGCCAAGAAGGTCATCATCTCCGCGCCCGGCAAGGGCGACGACATCACGATCGTGATGGGCGTCAACCACGAGAAATACGACCCCAAGAACCACCACATCCTTTCGAACGCGAGCTGCACCACGAATTGTCTCGCCCCGGTCGTCCACGTTCTGCTCAAGGACGGATTTGGCATCGACGAAGGCCTGATGACCACGATCCACTCCTACACTGCCACGCAGAAAACGGTGGACGGGCCGAGCAAAAAGGATTGGAAGGGGGGCCGGGCGGCCGCCCAGAACATCATTCCCAGCACGACCGGCGCGGCGAAGGCCGTGGGCCTGGTCTGCCCCGAGGTGAAGGGCAAGCTGACCGGCATGGCCTTCCGCGTGCCGACGGCGACGGTCTCGGCCGTCGATCTGACCGTGAAGACGGCCAAGGACACGTCTTACGCCGAGATCTCCGCCGCCATGAAGCGGGCCAGCGAGACTTACCTCAAGGGCATCCTCGACTACACCGAGGACGAGGTCGTCTCCAGCGACTTCATCCACTGCCAGGCCTCGTCGATCTACGACCAGGGCTCCGGCATCGAGCTCAACAAGCGGTTCTTCAAGCTGGTCGCCTGGTACGACAACGAGTGGGGCTACAGCTGCCGCATCAGCGACCTGGTGAAATACGTTATCAGCAAGGGGCTGTAGCTCTCCCCAAGTTATTGCGGCAGCGGCAAGAGCCGCGGGCGGCGGATTCGCAGACCGACAATCCGCCCGTGCCGCGCGGCCAGGGCGGCAAAATCGTCGCGGAGGAAGGACCACAACTCCTCGGGCGGGTCCAGCCCGAGCCAGCGATCGACCAGGCGGCCCATCTCGCGGTCGTAGTTCGCCTGCGAATGGCTGTGGGCGTGATACCGGCCGCCGTGGCGGCGGATGTCGCCGTCGAACTGGGGGCTGATGTGCCACAGCTCGTGGAGCACCGTGATCAGCTTCTCGCGCAGCGGCAGGTCCTGGAACCGCGGCAGGTAGATGCTCAGGATGTAGAGCATTTCGCGGCCGTCCGGTCCGCAGACGCGTTGGATGCCGTGCGGCCGGCCACGGCGGACGGTCGTCTGGGCCCCGCCGGCAAACCGCAGCGGCGTGAGCGAGGCAAAAATGCCGTGGCTCACGGGCCTGCGCGTCTGGCACGTGCCGACGGCCACGCGGCCCATGTCGATGTGCGCCAGCTCGCCCAGCCGCGCGATCATGTCGTCGCAGAGGCGGCGGACGTGCAGCGTGAAGTCGAACATAGTAGACCGGGCACCCGCAGCGCGGGTCGGCTCCGCGTGATGCGGGACCTCACGCGGAGCGTGAGGACTACTATCAGGCCTTCGCGGTTTCGGCCGCCTCGTCGCTGAAGGCAGGCTTCTGGCTCCGCTCGACCTTGCGGTCGCGGACGCCGACAAACTCCAGGATCGCCCGCGGGCCGGCGTCTCCCAGGCGGGGCTTGGCCAGCTTGACGACGCGGGTATAGCCGCCGCGGCGGTCGCTGAACCGCGGGGCGACGGTCGAGAGCAGCACCTTGACGGCCTGCTTGTCGCCCAGCAACTGATTGAGGCGGCGGCGGGCGGCGACGGCGGGCGCGATCGAGGCGGCCCACTTCTGCCATTTCTCGCTCTTCCGCCATTCCTTCCAGGCGTCGCTGTTGCGCGGCGCGGTCGTGCCGTGGGCCTTGGCCTCTTCGACCTGCACAAGGGCCTTGCAGGCCAGCGTGATGCTCTTTTCCACCAGCGGGCGGACTTCCTTGGCCTTGGCCAGCGTGGTGACGATCCGGCCCTTGACCTTCGGTTCGTTGTCGTCGAGCTCCGCGTCGCGCTCGGTCAGAAACAAGGCGCTGGCGAGATTCTTGAGCATCGCCGTGCGGTGGCTCGGTGCTCGGCCGAGGATTCGGCCCCGTCTGCGGTGACGCATATCAAACTCCAGCCTTGTTGTGCGGGCACATCACGCGGAGCGTGATGACTACTATTAGCGGACCATCGACGGCGGCGAGACCCGCATGCCGAGGTACAGCCCCAGCTCTTGCAGCTTCTCGCGGACTTCGTTCAGCGTGGTCTCGCCGAAATTGCGAACTTCCAACAGCTGGTCCTCGGTCTTCTGGACCAGATCGCGCACGGTGTGGATCGCCTCCGACTCCAGGCAGTTCATGGCCCGCACAGAGAGCTTGAGCTCGGCCAGGCTCATGTTCAGCTTGGCGTCGAGCGCCCCGTCGATGCCCAGGCCGGAGCCGCGGGTCGGCGAATGGACCTTGGGGCCGAGCTCGGCGTACTGCACGAACGGGTTGAGGTGCTTGCGGAGAACCTTGGCCGCCTCGACCAGAGCCATCTCCGGGTGAATTGAGCCGTTGGTCCAGATCTCGAGCGTGAGCTTGTCGTAGTTCGTCTTCTGACCGACGCGGGTCTCTTCGACCTCGTATCGCACGCGGATCACCGGGCTGTA
The DNA here is from genome assembly GCA_035649715.1 of Pirellulaceae bacterium. Classification (GTDB taxonomy): domain Bacteria; phylum Planctomycetota; class Planctomycetia; order Pirellulales; family Pirellulaceae; genus CAYLLN01. The sequence goes on along the minus strand of DASRJB010000397.1, from coordinate 1,889 downwards.
AACCGCGTCGATCGGGATGATGCCGATTTCGTGGTCGCCGGTGCTGTGCTCGGTCGAAGGGACGTAGCCGCGGCCGTTCTCCACGACCATCTCCATCATGAACGGCACGTTGTCGGTCAAGGTCGCCAGCACGTGGCTCTTGTTGATGATCTCCACGTCGGAATCGGTCTGGATGTCGGCGCCGGTGACCAGGCCGGTCGAGCTCTTCTCGACCGTGATCACGCGGGTCGAATCGCTGTGGTTCTTCACGACCAGCGACTTGACGTTGAGCACGATGTCGGTCACGTCCTCCAGCACGCCGGGGATCGTGGTGAACTCGTGTTGCGCGCCGCGAATCTTGATTTGGGTGACGGCACTCCCTTCCAGGCTGGAGAGCAAGACGCGGCGGAGGCTGTTGCCGACCGTCGTGCCAAAGCCGCGCTCGAACGGCTCCGCCGTGAACTTGCCGTAAGTGCCGCTGAGCGTCGCGGCATCCACGTTGACGATGCTGGGAAGCTCGAACCCGCGCCAGCGAATGTGCATTGAAATGCTCCGGAGTGTCATTGGTCGTTGGTCATTTGTCACTTGTGGATTCCTGCCAAATGACAAATGACTAGTGACAAATAACTGATGACTAAACTCGCCGCCGCTTGGGCGGGCGGCAGCCGTTGTGCGGAATGGGTGTGACGTCTTCGATCGTCTTCACGGTCATGCCGGCGGTCTGCAGGGCGGTGATGGCGCTCTCGCGGCCGCTGCCCGGCCCCTTGACGCGGACCTCCAGTTCCTTGACCCCAAACTTCGCGGCCTTCTCGGCGGCCTGCTGGCCCGCGCACTGCCCGGCAAAGGGCGTGCTCTTGCGGCTCCCCTTGAACCCGCACGTGCCGGCGCTGGCCCAGCAGAGGGCGTCCCCCTTGGTGTCGGTGATCGTCACGACCGTGTTGTTGAACGTCGCCTTCACGTGCGCGATTGCCATCGTCACGTTGCGGCGGACCTTCTTCTTTTTGGCTGGCGTGGATGTCGAGGCTGCTGCGGTGGTGGCCACGGCGGGTGGGTGCTAGGTGGTGAGTGGTGAATGGTGATTAACTACCGCAAGTCCTTCACGCCCTTCTTGCCGGCGACCGTCTTTTTCGGGCCCTTGCGGGTCCGGGCGTTGGTTCTCGTCCGCTGTCCGCGGACCGGCAGGCCGAGGCGATGCCGCATCCCGCGATAGCACTTGATGTCGCGCAGCCGGCTGATGTCCTGCGCGATTTGCCGCCGCAGCGGACCTTCGACCGTGTAGTCTCGCTCCAGCAGCGTGGTCAGTCGGGCGACCTCTTCTTCGTGCACGTCGCGGGCCCGCTTGGCCGGATCGATCCCTGCCTTGTGGCAAAGCTCCCGAGCAATCTTGTCGCCGACGCCATACAAGTAGCGCAGTGAAATCACGATCGGCTTGTCGTTCGGAATATCAACACCGAGCAAACGAGGCATACAAAAACTCCGGCTGACCTTCGATCGCAAACCAGATGGCAGGAAAGGACTTACGCACGCCTATCCCTGGCGCTGCTTGTGGCGGGCGTTGGTGCACACGACATACACCCGGCCCTTGCGGCGCACAATCTTGCAATTCTCGCAAATCCGTTTGATGCTGGTGCGGACTTTCATAGGAAACTCAGCCGCAGTGCGGCTGGATCGATCCAGGTAAAGCGACTCAGTATAGCGGGCTTTCGCGAAAACGTTCAAGGGCCCAGGAGACTCACTGCGACTGAGTTGTATCGCGGCCTTGAAGGTCCTGGCAGCAAGTTTCGAGTGTGCTCAAATGCTCGTCGTTCCGATGCTTGGAATCGACGTAAGTTTCGACGGAGATTGCATTTGCGACTGATTCCACCGTCGGGTCCGGTGCTGGCAGCCTATTGAATTGCTCGGCTGTGATC
>DASRJB010000396.1:0-2788 GCA_035649715.1 Pirellulaceae bacterium | reverse complement strand
TGGCCTTCTCGGTGACGGTTTTGGCGGCGGCATCCGCGGCGGCGGCCAACTCGCCTGACCGCGCGGCGATTTTGCCCGCTGCTTCAGCAAGCACCTTGTCGTCCGGCAGTTTGGTGACGGCCTCGGCTGCTTTGGCGGCCGCAGCAGCCACGGCCTCGGCCTGCTCCCGCGCTTTGGCCGCGGCCTCGTCGGCGGACTTACGATCGGCCGCGGCTTTCGCAACGGCCTGCTTCGCATCGGCGACCGCTTTCTCCAGCTTGGGCAGTTCCGCGGCAATCTTGATGTCGTCGTCCTTCGCGGCTTTGAAATCGCTTCTCGCCTTGGCCAGCGCGGCAATCAGCGGCTGCAAGGCGGCCTGCTTCGCCTCTTTGTCGTGATTCAGCCGCTCTTGCCTGGCGGCGATGTCGGCGAAATTGACGATCTCGCTCCGCGGAGCATCGCACGACCGCTGATAGGCCCGGGTCAGCGCTAGCTCCCGGACCAGCGGCCGCAATTGAAAGCCACCCGCGGCCAGCTCATCGGCCAAGAGCGCGAGCAGTTCGGGGTTCGCGGGCGGATTAGCCGCATAGTGGAAATCGACCGGATGCACGATGCCGCGGCCGAACACGATCGCCCAGATGCGGTTGGCCAGGTTGCGGCGGAATTCGCTGCTGCCGGCGACCATTTCGGCCAGCGCCGTCCGCCGGCTGAACTTCGGCACGCCGCGGGCCGCCTTGTCGGGCTTCACCGCGTATTCTTCGCCCTTCGCGAACGCCGGCTCGACGAACAGCACGGCCCCCTTGGGCAATTGCGGCTGCGCCTTGTCGCTGCTGTCGCCCGTGAAGACCGATTTGTAGCTCGCCTCGCCGTCAGCCTTCTCCGTGAGCTGGACCTGCTTGCTCTTGGGATCGGTGAACAGGCTGGTGCGGTGGACGAAGGCCAACAGGCCGTAGTAGTCGCGCTGGTAATAGTCGTCGATCAGCGGATGGTCGTGGCACTGGCAGCACTGCATGTCCATGCCGAAAACCAGGCGGCCGACGTCGCGCGTCACCAGGTTCGGCTCGGCGTCGCGGCCCAGCAGGAACCGCGCGGCCGGCCGCAACTTCTCGTCCGCCCCATCGGCCGCCAGCAATTCGCGGTAGAGCTGGTCCAGCGGCTTGTCGGCGGCGATCGACTGATAGAGGTATTCGAGCCATGGCTTGAGCAGCGCCGTCTTGTCGGGCCGCCGCTCGAGCAGCATCACGTCGAGCGTGAGCGTCAGGTGCCGGGCGAAAGCGGGGCTGGCGAGCAAGGCGTCGATCAGCTTTGCCCGTCGGTCGGCGGCCGAATCGGCGAGGAACGCCCGCGCCTGCTCAGCCGTGGGTATTACGCCGGTCAGGTCGAGATAAACGCGGCGGACGAAATCGGCATCGCTGCACGGCGGCGAAAGCGGCCCCACAGCCGCCGCCTCAATCAAGACATCGATCCGCTCATGCAGCGGCAGCTGGCCCGGCTCCTGACCCCTGGCTCCTGGCCCCTGCGCGCACAGCGAACCCGCGAAGGCAACGACCCAAGCGGCGCGCCAGGCCGGCCGAACCATCACCGGAACTCCTGGGGGCTGTCTGTCGGCGCGTCCTTCCGTGTGACGCACCGCCGACAAGCCAAGTAGGCGGGATCCAATCTGCGGGGGCGGCTGCCGGTCATCCATCGACCAATCAACGCGCGTCTATGAGAATAGTGCTGGCGATTGGCCCCGTCAACCCTTTTAGGTAAAGCGCGCAGCCCGTTCCCTACTGGCCGAGGCGGCCTAGAATTTAAGGACAGTCCACGACAAACTCTGGAAGTATTCCATGTCGTCCCGACCAACCCGCGAGCAGCAATTGAAAGCAAGAATCGATGCAACCTATCCGCGGGGATGGTACGTTGCCGTTGCCGACGAGAAGATCCTTGCTGCCGATGCCGATTTTCACCGGCTCGAGGGCGCGCTGCGGACCCAAGGATACGATCCGCGCAGCGTCTTAGTAGTGGAAGCAGGCATTGCCCATCCTGAGCAAGTAACCATCTTCATCTAGCAGCCATCGCGTGACTGCCATTGTCCAGCACAATCTCTACAAAGGGACGACGCCGCGCTGTTGGGTTCGACTTCGCTTTGCAGCCGCCGACGGTTCGCTGCATGAACGCGAGCTCCTCGCTGACACGGGCAGTCCTTGCGCCGTCGTCCTCAGCCAGACCGATCTCGCGCTCCTGTTGCGCGCCGCGGGGCCAAACACTGGCAGCAATTTCGGCTCATTGACGGGTGGCTGGCTCGAACTCTCAATGCCAGAGCTTGGACTGACGCAGCTCGTCCTGGGCTATGGCAGCGATGCGGTGTGGCAGGCCGTTCAGTCGGATTGTCCCGACTTCGCAGGCCTGGTGGGCCTTCCGCTGCTGCGCCTCGTCGAGTATGGCGGCGACAGCGCGGCCTTCTGGCTGAAACCAACCTCGTCTCAAATACCGTAACACAATTACTCGCCCAGCTGTGACTTGCGCCGCAGGATGTGGTGGTAATGCTGGGCGAAGCGGTGGGCTTCGTCGCGGACGTATTGGAGGAGGCGGAGGGCGGCGGAGTGGCGGCTGAGCTTGATCGACTCCGATTCGCCGGGGCGGAAGATTTCCTCCTCCTGCTTCGCCAGCGAGACCAGGCACGGCGGCTCGATCCCCAGCGCCTGAAACGCTTCGAGTGCCGCGTTGAGCTGCCCCTTGCCGCCGTCGATGAGGAGGATGTCGGGGAATACCTCGTCCTCGTCGCGCAAGCGCCGGAATCGCCGCGTCACCACTTCGCGCATGCTGG
>DASRJB010000395.1:0-5703 GCA_035649715.1 Pirellulaceae bacterium | reverse complement strand
CGTGCAATATGCGGCGCGGATGGGTTTTCGGACTGTGGCGATCGCCCGAGGCAAAGACAAGGAGCCGCTCGCCCGCGAGCTGGGAGCAGTGCACTACATCGACAGCCAATCTGCGGATCCTGCCGCCGAGTTGACCAAACTGGGCGGCGCCAAAGTCGTGCTGGCGACGGTCACCCACGGGCCGGCGATGAGCGCGACCGTGGGCGGACTCGCCCCGCGCGGCCGGCTGATGGTCCTGGGCGCCGCCGGGCCGATGGAGGCTTCGCCGCTGACTCTCCTGATGGGCCGCCGCGCCATCGAAGGCTGGTATTCGGGGACCTCCATCGACTCCCAGGAAACGCTGGCGTTCAGCGTTCAATCCGGTGTACGTTCGATGAACGAGGCCTACCCGCTGGAAAAGGCGGCCGAGGCCTATGACCGCATGCTGAGCGGGAAAGCCCGGTTCCGCGTCGTGCTGACGACGGGCAACTGACGGTGCTCAACAAAATCGTGACAAGTATCCGTCCGGCCAAGTCACTTTTCGCAAGTCTATTTAGGAGAAATTCCGCTGCCGCCTGGCGGCTCCACTCGCGGCGGCGATCGTGATCGCCACGAACACCACCACGGCGAACATTCCCAGCACGCCGACGACGACCACACCAATGATGAAGAACTGGCGGGCCTTGGCCACGGTCGCCTGATCCAGCTGCACGGGCGGTGAGGAGCTCGTGGGCACTGACGCCGCGCCCGGCGTGGAGGTGGAGCCGCCCGCCGTCGGATTGTAAATTCGCCGCTTGTGGCCGAAGGAATCGACCTCGAATTCCCAAGTGATGCCGCAGTGCGGGCAGTTGTCGAGATCGGTCTGGGCCCGCGTCAGCTTTCCCTTGCACGACAGGCATTCGCCGACGATCTCGTTTTGCCGCGCGGCCTCCTGCTCCTGGCGGCGTCGTTCCTGTTCTTCCTGGTATTTCTGCCGCCCCTCGGCGGCCCGCTGCTCGCGCTCCTGCCGGTCCTGCTCGATCTTCTGCAAGAATTCCTGGTGGCGCTGCTCTGCCTGCTGTCGGAATTCGTCCATCCGCGAGTTGCCGCCGCCGAAGGACGGCGGGCTGGGAAAACTCGGCGGGGGAAAGCTGGGCGGAGTGAAGCCCGGCGGCTGAAACGCACCAGGGGGCGGGCCCGCCGGCGCGGGGCGCGGCGCTGGCGACTGGTCCGGCGGTGGCTCGACGGGTTTGGGCGGGGGCGGCGGAATCTGCGCCTCCTGGTCGCGCGACGTTAGCAACTCGCGGAGATGCTCCTGATCCTCCGATGTCAGATCGTAGTAGGGCAGCGAGATCGTCTTATTGGCCCGGGTCAGGACCACGTTCCCGCCGTGCATGCGGACGAACTTGGCCGTCGTCTGATTGCCAAAACGGTCGGTCCACACCCGATTGACAATCGGCAGCGGCTTTCTTTCACCGGCGGGGGCCGCAGGATTTGGAGCGGCAGGAGTTGCCGGCGAACTTGCGGCAGGCGCGCTCGCCGCTGCCGGCGAACTTGCGGCGGGCGCGCTCACCGCCGGCTCCTCGGGGGCCGGCTTGCCGGCCGCCAGGTCGCGGACGATTTGCTGGTCCCGCTCGCTGAGCGTCGTCAGCGGAATCGTGACGAGCTGGCCGTCCTTCAGGAAGGTGACCTCGCCGTCCACCTCGCGGACGAATTCCGCCTTCATGGTGCGCCCGGCCGTATTGGTCCAGGTTCGCTCGGCGCCAGCCGCAGCGGCGACCAGGCCAGCCAGACAGAGGATCGAAGTCCAACCGAAACGGCACATAGTTGCATCCCTGATTGCAGCCGACGTGCACGCCGGGCCTGACAGATTTGTCACCTTCGGCCGACGGAAAAAGCCTCTCCAGTTTGCCAAGGGGCCGCTGTGAAGTCAATGAAATCGTTACGGCTGGAACAACTGTCCCGCTCCAGCGCCGAATTCGGGAAATTCGGGGGCGCTGCCTAAGGGCGGGACAAGTTCCGTCACGAGTGCCCGTGGGGGCAGTCGCCCGCGGCAGCGTGTGGCGATGGGTGGTGAGCCGGCAACCGACCCGAATCCGTCCTCAAGTCGGCGCTGACGCCTTGCGATATCTGTCTATCATTCCACGGGCCACAGGACGGCTGCCAAGTGCAAAACGCAATTCGATGCGGTTTTGCCGCGAACCAGGGAATTCAGCCGGTGTCTGAATGCCTGTCGCAACCGAATCGGCGGCCGCATCGTCTCATTGAAGAGGCCCGACTGAGATTCGCCCGACGATTCGCACCCGTGAGGTGACTTATGTTCAAGGAAGATAGCATCATGAACGAACCGATCCGCCGGGCCATCCGGCACCGCGCCCGCCGCGCCGTCTCGAAGGACGACCTGGTACGGGCCGTATTCGAGTCGTTCCGCGCCCAGCAGATCGACCTCCGCCGCGTCTCGCTCGACGACATGAAGTCGGCCATCGTCGAGGCGGCCCGCGCCGCCCGCGAGCACAGCTCTCTGTTGGCCTAGGAGAATGCTGCCTAGCGGCTCCGCGCCTGCTCGAAGTAGTGGACGCCCTTCTTGTTCGATGTGATTACGTCGAGCAGGCCGTCGCGATTGACGTCGGCCACTTCGAACTGGGTGCCGACGCCGCTGTCGTGGTCGATCAGGTGCTGCGTCCACTCCGGCCGGCCGCCAGATTTGCTGCGCCGGAGTTCGTACCACGCCACGACGGCCGGATCGCCCGGTCGCACGTCCCCTTGCGGGCCGTGCGCCCACCACCGCTTACCCGTCACGAAATCGGGCAGGCCGTCGCCGCTAATGTCGGCGAGCATCAGCGAATGCGTTTGCGTGATGCTGTCGTCGATCTGGTGGGTCGTCCACTTGCCTTCCGGCTGCTGCTCGTGCCACCACATGCCCACGCGGTGGGCGGCGGTCGAGAGCACGTCGTTGTCGCCGTCGCCGTCGAAATCGAACGCATACATCTGGGCGCAGTCCTGCCCCAGCGGCGCCGCGTGGAACTTCCACTCGCCGCTTGGGCCGGGCGAAGGCGCTTCCCACCAGCCCTGCGGCGCGAGAATGTCCTTCCGGCCGTCGCCGTTGATGTCCCCAAGGCCCAGGCCGTGGGAATAGCGGTTGGTGCTGGGCGCGCCCGGCGCGGAGACGGGATGAATCGTCCAGGGCTGTGCCGGATCGCTCTTTCGCGTCATGAAGCCCATCCGACGCTCCGGGCCATCAAAATTCTTCGGATCGGGAGCGAACGCCGCGAGCAGGTCGAGCTTGCCGTCGCCATCGACGTCGAGAAACTGCGGGCTCTCGTTGTTGGTCACCGGCGTCAGCAGGTGCTCCTTCCAGACGGTGGCCGGCTTCTGCGGATTCTCCAGCCAATAGGTCTTGGAGCCGGGCCAATCGACGACGATCAGGTCGGACCAGCCGTCGCCGCTCAAGTCGTCTGCAAACGTCTGGAAGGCGTGGCTGTAGTTGTGCGGGTCATATTCGGGAGCCTTTTCCCCAGTCAGTCGCAGCTCCCATTTGCCGCCGGCCTGTGCCGGCTGCTCGTACCACACACTCCCCGCGCCGATATCGAGCCGGCCGTCCTTGTTGAAGTCGCCCAGCGCCACGCCCTCGCTGCGGAAGAGCGTGTCGAGAACGGTCTTCTGGAAGGAGATCTTCGAGCCGCTGCTATCTTCAGCGCTGGTGAAACCAACGCACGACAACACGGCGATTGCGGCGGCAGAGATCATCAGCGAGCGATTCATAGGATTCACCGCAAAGACTCGAGGAGCTTCGCTTTGGCGGCTTCGAGCGGGAATTGATCGTAGGTCGATAGCGCGGTGGCCTGGGCCGAGAGGGCGCGGGCCTTGCTCGTCGGGCCGACGTTCGGCCGACTGGCGCGTTTTTCGATGCTGTCGTTGCGGCGCTCCCGCTTGGTGAGATCAGTCAGCTCCCGGTCGATCCGCTGGACCTGCGTATTGGCGTTCGACTGGGCCTGGGCCTGCCGCGTAGCGAGGGCCGCCCGCTGAGCCTGCACACCGCGGCCCAGCCGGTTGGCAGCTACCAGGTCCCCCTCAATCCGCGAAGCGACAATCGCCAGCCGATCGGCCTCGAACAGCAACTGCTGCCGGCGCGCCGGGTCGTTCTCCCCTGCGGCCAGCCGAGTCAAACGGTCGATCTCAATTTGGTAAGTGGCCAGGTCGCGGTTGAGAACGGCGGCGCGGGAATCGAGCTGCGCCAGCTGCTGCACCAGCGGCCGATCTTCCTTGGCGATCTGCTCCAGCTCGCCCTGAAACTCGGCCTGCACGCTCTTGCGGCGTTCCTCCAGCTCTTTCGCGCGGGCGGCGGCTTGCTGGCGGTCGGCTTCGATCTCGGCCAGCGTCTTGTCTTTCTCGGCCACGGCTGCGGCCACGGCCTGGTCGCGGGCATCGGACGATTCGTCGGTCATGGCGATGAACTTCGCCAGCACCCCGTTGAATGCGTCCTCGAACAGCGGCTGCCGCGACGCTTCGAGGCGGGCGAGAATCGCCTTCTCGGCGGCCTTGCGCTGCTCCTGGTTCACCGTCGCGGCGACGGGGCCGCCGAGATAACCCAGCAGTCGGCCGAGAAAACCGATCAGCTCCTTGTGGTCCTCGCGCTCTGCCTCGGTCTGGGGCGGGTCAGCCGCCAGCTGCTGCGAAAGCTTGTCGGCCGAAACAAGCGCAGCCGGGTAGTTCTTCAAGATCGCTTGCACCCAGGCCTTCGCCCGCAAGGCGTTCAAATCGTTCGGCGAGCGGACCAGGTGTTCGTCGATCCGCTTGAGCCCGTCGTCGTAGCGCCGCTGCTGGAGCAGCACCAGCCAGGCGGCCGCCAAGGCCCGCGGGTCACCGCTTGCCGTGCGAGCCACTTCGTCGCGCTGCAAATCTGCGGCGACGCGAGCCTGCGGCGTTGTCGCCCAGCCGACATCCAACAGCTTCGCGATGGCCGCCCGCGCTTCGGCCTCGTCAGCCGAGGCAAGAGCCGGAGCAAGCAAGAGAAGGGGCGCGCTGGCCAGCCGCCACAATCCCAAACGGGACATCGTTCACTCCTTGGCGGACCGCGGCCGCCCCTGAATCGGCCCGCACATTTCCGCACGTGCATCCTATCGCCGACGCCAAATGGGAGCAAGGAAAACTAGGGCGCCGAAGCAACCTCGCGGATCGCCGCGATGGCCGCGTCAATGTCGGCAGCCGCCGTGAAGTGTCCGAGGCTTAACCGCAGCGTTCCGGCCGGCGATGTGCCGAGGGCGGCGTGCATTCGCGGGGCGCAGTGGATGCCGGCGCGGCTCTGGATCGACCAGTTGGCGTCCAGCAGCGCGGCCAGCTCCTGCGGGTCGTATCCGGGCAGATTGAAGCTGACAACGCCCAGGCGGCCGGAACCCGTGAGGGGACCGTAGAGCCTTAGTCCTGGGATCGCCTGCAATGCGCCTACCAGCGAAGCGGTCAGCAGGCCCATTTCCACGCGCCGATTCTCAGCCAGGACGTGCGACACGCCGGCTTCCAAACCGACGATGCCCAGGGCGTTGAGATTGCCCGACTCATAGCGATCGGGCAACGTGTTCGGCTGCACGTCCTCCTCGCTCCTGGTCCCGGTGCCGCCTTGCTTCAGAGGCAACAGGTCGGCCTCGACTCCTGGCGCGACGTAGAGAACTCCCGTGCCCAGCTGCCCCAGCAGCCCCTTGTGCCCGGGAGCAGCCAGCAGGTGGCAGCCGATGCGGCCCACGTCAACCA
>DASRJB010000394.1:0-2222 GCA_035649715.1 Pirellulaceae bacterium | reverse complement strand
CCCGCGCCGCACTTCGAGAATGAAATAGTTCTCGTCCCGCGGCCTGATCGTGAAATTCAGGTCCGCCGTGCTGTAGTCGCCATATCGCTTGGCGATGCGAGGTCCGCCCTCCGCGGGGATCACGGCGGCCTGAACGTCGCCTTCCAGCACTCCCTCCCCGCGATCCGGCGTTGACAGTGTAAACGTGCCGTCTCTTTGGATTTTGCCGCTGGCCACGAGGTCGGGGCGGGAAACTGGCCGGAAGCGGACCTCCCCGGCGGACAACAGGCCAACTTCATCCCGGACCATGCCGCGGGTGGGATAGAACTTCGGCTCGCTGCATCCGGTGATTACGCCGGCCACTAGCAGGCAACAGGCCCATTTTGCTCGCCACTGCACGGCAAATCGCCTCCCTCAAAAGCTCGCGTCATCCACGGCCAGTCCGTCCTCCCGCTTGCAGAGCCGCTGCCAGACGCCCAGCGGATTGGTGGCTGTCACCGTATTGTTCGACTGGATCGTGTAGCGAATCAGCCGGACCGAGCCGTCGCAGAAGACCGCGTTGAAGCCGCTGGGATGGGCCGAGCCGAATTGCAGGAAACCGTCCTGGCCGCGGCGGTCGATATCGGGCGGTATATGGCACCAGCAAACTTCGTCGCGGTCCCAGCCGGAAGTGAAGCCCTGGTCGTCGTGGGCCTGAGCCCGGCCCAGGTTTTCCGGCCGCAGCCGCTTCTCGCCGATCAGCAGCGTATTCGACGTGCCGTCGGTCAACATCGACATCCGCAGGGAGGGACCGCGGTTGGGAAAACCGCCGGTGGGCTTGCGGACGACGACGCCATCGGTGCCATTTCCCCAGGCCGCGGTGGGAATATCGACGACGATTCCATTCAAGACTTGGGTTTGAACGGGGCTGAGGAAGGCGTCGGTGCCGCCGTTGCCAACGTAGTCGATCATCGCCGCGGGCACGTTAGGAGTCGTGGGGCCGACGATGATCGTCATCGGCTTGCGCCGGCTGGAACAGAAATAGATCGGCAGCATGGCTCCGCGGACCGTGTCGTCGTTGCCGTTGGTCCAAACGTTGGTCTGTTCGATGTAGGGCAGGATCTGGTAGCCCCAGCCCCAGTTCTGATTGGGCGCGGTGGCCGGAGAGCCTTGCTGGAACGTGCGCGGAAACGCCAGCGTGCTCCAGTTCTCGCCGCCGTCGGGAAAGATGCCCAGCGAGTCATGGTGCGTCTGGAACGCCAGTCCGAATTGCTTGACGCTATTGCTGCACTTGATCCGCCGCGCGGCTTCGCGGGCCGCTTGGACCGCCGGCAGCAGCAGGGCCACGAGCACGCCGATGATGGCGATAACGACCAGCAGCTCGACCAGCGTGAAAGCCCGGCGTCCCTGACGCACGAGATCTGACATGGCTCAGTTCCCCGAAACGAGATGAACCGGCGCGCGCGATCGCGCACCGGTGGAACACGAGCGGAACCGCCCCAAGAATTCGACCGCTGAAGTCGGACGGCGCTTTGGCGCCGTGCCGGGATGCGATCAACAACCCCCCTCGCACGATCCTGATTCTAACATTCGGACCGGCCGCTGCAATATTCGTTTACGGCCCACCCGCAGCTTTGAGCAGGTTCAGCGTGATGTGGGCCTGGCCCTGATGGTGCGGCTCGTGCCAGGCGAGGATGTGCAGCACGTCGAGCAGCGCGAGCTTGCGCTCCTGGAGGGCTTCGGGAATCGTCCCCAGGTCCTTGTCGCCAAAGCGGCCGAGTGTGGCCAGCAGGTGCGCCCGCGATTCGGTGAGCACGCGGCGGATCCATTCGGCTGTGGGAATGTCGTCGTCGGGCGTGCTGCCGCCTCTGAACCGCGGCACGAGCTGGGCGAACTCGGGCTTCGACCCGGGCACGAGGCGCTCGGTCGCAAAAAGCTCCTCCGTGATGCCGATGTGCATCAGCTGCCAGGCGACGTGCGCCCGGCCCGGCCCTGGCCGCCAGCCCAATGCCCGCTGCGGGTCCTTTTCGGCCAGCACGCGGTCGAGCGTGGCCAGCGTGCGGGTGCGGTTGAACTGGATGGCGGCGATGGCGCTGTGGAGGGTGCTCATAGCAGGAGACGGGTCAGGCCGCCCGTTTCTTGCCGCGGATGGCGTCTTTGATCGGGCGGATCACGGGGGCGACAGTGCGGCGGTACCAGGCGCGGTACTGCTTGTAGGCCTCGCCCGCGCGCTGGCTGAGTGTACGCGGCGGGACGGGCGGACG
>DASRJB010000393.1:0-2376 GCA_035649715.1 Pirellulaceae bacterium | reverse complement strand
GCTGTATGCCCTGGCGGTGGGATTGTTGGGATTGCTGCACGAGCGCTGGGTCTTTGCCGCACCGCTCGTGGTCTTGGCGCTGGCCAATGGATGGTTGGCCTATCGGCAGCGCGGCGCCGCGCCGCCGCAGCCGCTTCCGATGCTGCGCGTACCCACGGACGCATCGGGGAACAACCCGCGCTGGTATTGGCTGCTGGCGGCGGCGGCGCCGTTCGCTGTGATCATCGCGATTGGCGGGATGCTGCCGCCGTTTGCCTACGACGTTCGCGAGTATCACTTGCAGGCGCCGAAGGAGTGGTTTCAGAACAGCCGCATCGATTTTCTCCCGCACAATATTTACGCCAACATGCCGCTGGGGGCGGAGCTGAACTCGGTCTGGGCGATGAGCCTCGTCGGCGGCGACGATGGCTGGTGGTGGGGCGCGTTGGCCGGCAAGATGGCCATGGGTTGCTATTCACTAATCACCGCCGCGGCCCTCGTCGCCTTGGGACGCCGATTGCATTCGCTGGCCGCCGGCTGCATTGCCGCCGCTGTTTTCCTCTCAACGCCGTGGACCGTCGTGCTGGCCGTGACCGGCTACAACGAGAGCGGCGTGATGCTCTATGCGCTCCTGGCAATCTTCGCCCTCTGGCTGGCCGGCCGCCGCGAGCGCCAAAGGCCAAGCGGACGGCTGACGTTGCTGGCAGGCTTCCTCGCCGGCTCCGCGGTCGCCTGCAAGTATCCTCCGGCGCTGTTTCTGGTCGTCCCGCTCACCGCCTGGATCGCCGTGACGCGATTTCTGCTCCCCAGCCCCAGTTGGCGGCGGGCAATCGTCGGTGTCACGCTGTTCCTGGCCGCTGCGACCGCCGGCTGCGGGCTATGGATAGCGAAAAACTGGTGCCAAACCGGCAACCCCGTCTATCCACTGCTCTACGCGGAGTTTGACGGCCTCACGCGCACGCCGGGGAAGGACCGCCAATGGACCAAGGCCCATTCGCCGCAGCCGGACGCCAGCGGGCGGCGCTATTCGCCGGCCAATCTGCTCAGCCAGCTCGCCTGGATCGGCTGGCGGACGCTCCTGGCCAGCAGCGTGCTCGTGCCGCTGGTGGCGATGTCCGTCTTGGACCGCCGGCGGCTGAGCCTGGTCGCCACGCTCGGCCTGTGGATGCTCTTTGTCTTCGCGACATGGTGGCTGTTCACGCATCGGCTCGACCGCTTTCTGCTGCTGCTCTTGCCGGCGGCGTCGCTGCTGGCGGCGATCGGCGCGCTGGCCCTGCCGCATCCAGCCTGGCGGGCGGCGACGGTCGCGGTCGTCGTGTGGGGGCTCGTCAGCCAATTCCCTTTCGCCACGCTGCCCCTGGACGACAACCGCTTCTTCGCACCGCTGGCCGAGCTGCGGCGCGACGAGCCGCGGCTGATGCAGGCGGTGGGCGTGCGGCTGAACCCGGCGCAGCGCTGGCTCAACGAGCACGCTAGAAGCGGCGAGCGGGCGCTACTGGTCGGCGACGCGGAGCCCTTTGAGCTGCGGATCGGAGCCGTCTATAACACCTGCTTCGACGATTGCCAGTTCGCGCGGCTCTTCCAAGGCAAATCGCGCGCGGAGCGTCTCGCCACTTTGCGCGATGAGCAGATCCGCTACGTCGTCTTTCACTGGACGCACCTCGCCCGCTACCGCGGCCCCGCAAACTATGGCTATACCAGCGACTACGTCACGCCGGAACTGGTCCACGGCGAATTGGTTGCCGAGCAGCACCTGCTGAAGCCGATCGCGATCGACGCCGACCCGAACAAGGTGGAGCTGTACGAGGTGGCCGATCCTTAGCGCAGCATACTGCCGCCCCGGCAGGCTACAAGAAGTTGAACAGCGAGAGCTGAAAGAGATTGGACGAGAGGCTGAGCGAAGCCTGGTAGGCGGCCTGGCGGGCGGTGAGATTGGTGATGGCTTCGGCGAGGTCGATTTCGATTTCGTCGGCCAGGTTCGACTTGAGCAGGATTTCCTCGTCCTCCAGGTGCGACTCGACGGTTTCAAGTGTGCGGCCGCGAGCGCCGATCTCGCCGCGGGCGAAGTTCACGCGGTCGAAATCCTGGTCCAGCAGGTTGATCGCCCGCTCGACCTCGGCCCGGTCGAAGTTCTCCAGTGAGTTCTTCAGCCGGAGGAGGGAATTGAACAGGCCGGAGACTTCCAGCGGGTTGACGTCGGGCGCTGTGAGCGTGTCGCCGCCGGGCGTGCTAGTCGCAGTCGCGGACTGAGCGCCGGCCGGCACCAGACCCAGGTCCCAGGCGGCGTTGCTGCCGAACGCTTGCAGGACCTGCAGCTGGCCCGCGCCGCCGACATTGCCGTCGAAGAGCTCGACGCCGTTGCCGCCCGGTGCAAGTCTTGCCACGACTTGAGTTCCG
>DASRJB010000392.1:0-10345 GCA_035649715.1 Pirellulaceae bacterium | reverse complement strand
CGCGAGCCCATCCGCTCATCGTGGTCGCCGGGATGCTGCTGTTTGTGGCGCTAGCAACGGGATTGCTGTGCCTGCTGTTTACGCCGCTGGCTTACCGCGTGCGAAAGACCGCCCCCCCTCGGTCGATTGCCGTCGCCGCCGTGCTGATCGGTTTGTCGCCGATCATCACGTTCGCCGTCCTGGCCGTTCTGCCGCATTGACTTTGGGCCCCCTGAAATATGACCGCCGACTTCGCCATCAAGCAGATCGAATTCGCCCGCTCGTACCTGCTTTCGATTCTTGCGGAAATCGATGAGCAGGATTGGTTCACCATGCCGGCCGGTTGCCCGACGCACGTCGCCTGGCAAATCGGGCATTTGGCGATGGCCGAGTATGGGCTGTGCCTGTATCGGATGCGGGGCCGGCAGCCGGTGGATTTGGAATTGATGACGAGCAGCTTTCGCAAGCAATTCAGCCGCGGGACAGTGCCCGAGGCGGACGCGGCGAAGTATCCGGCAGCGGCCGAGATTCGGGCCACGCTCGACCGCGTGCACGCGCAGGTGCTGAAGGAAGCGCCGTCGTTCACGGCGGAGCAGTTGAAGGAGGCGGTGGAAATGCCGTACGCGGTGGAGGCGACGAAGCTGGGCGGCTTGCTGTTCTGCTCGCACCATGAAATGCTGCACGCGGGGCAATTGGGACTGCTGCGGAGGTTGCTGGGGAAGACGCCGATTCGGTAGCAATACAAAAGAACCGAAGAACCAAAGAACCAAAGAACCGAAGAACCGAAAACCAAAGAACTGAAAACCAAATGGTTGTGACTGAGAAGCCGCCGTATGAACTGGTCGATTTCGCCGCCCTTCCCGGCATCCCCTGCCCTTGCGGCACGGCGCGGAGGGGGCTGGCGGACGTCGAGGACTATCCCGGGACGATCCACGTCACCGAGATCGCCCTGGACAACGCGCTACACTACCACAAGCGGCTGACCGAGACTTATTACTTCCTGGAGTGCGAGCCGGGGGCCAAGATGCAGCTCAACGACGAGTTGCTCGACGTGCGGCCCGGCACCTGCATCATGATCCGCCCGCTCACCCGCCACCGCGCGATCGGCCGGATGAAGGTGCTGATCGTGGTCTTCCCGAAATTCGATCCGGCGGATGAGTGGTTCGATTAAGGCGAAGTAATTGCCTCCCCAAATCCTTTGCGGCTAGTCCCTTAGCGCGGGCCGCATCACCTCCAACCTTGCATCAGGCGCCCTGTCCGCATATCCTGAATATCCCGCCCTTTCGTTGAACGGACCGCCGGCCAGCCGCTCCTGATTCCGGCTTGGCCACATTTTCTGCTAACACCCGAGCGAGTCCACGATGAAACGCCCCCTGCCCTCGTTAGCGTTAGCGTCCAGGCTATTGGTTGTTTGGACGAGTATCTTCCTCGGGGCATCAGCCCTGGCCCAGGAGGCGAAGGTCGATCCGCTCGATTGGCCTTACTGGCGCGGGCCGGAATACAACGGCATCAGCCGCGAGACGGGCCTGCCGGACAAGATCAATCCCGACGGCGGCGAGGGGAGCAACCTGCTCTGGAAGAAGCCGGAGTTCGGCGGCCGGAGCACGCCGATCATCCTCCGCGGCAAACTGTACACGATCCTGCGGGCCGATCCGGGCACGCCGACCGAAGGCGAGCGCGTCGTGTGCATCGACGCGGCCACCGGCGAATTGAAATGGGAATCGCGGCACAACGTCTGGTCGAGCGACGTGCCCGACACCCGCGTCGGCTGGTCGAGCGTCGCCGGCGATCCCGAAACGGGCAACGTCTATGCCCTCGGCGCGTGCGGGCTGTTCGAGTGCTACGACGGCGAGACGGGCAAGATCCTCTGGTCGATCCCGCTGCACGAGCAGATGGGCCTGCTCTCGACCTACGGCGGCCGCACGAACTTTCCCGTCGTGTTTGAGGATCTCGTGATCCTCGGTTCGGTGATCATCGGCTGGGGCGACATGGCCGTGCCGGCCCACCGGCTGATGGCCTTCAACAAACGCACGGGTGAGGTCGTCTGGTTCGTGAGCACGCGGCTGCGTCCGCCGGACACGATCTATTCCGCGCCGGTGATCGCCACGATCAACGGCCAGAAGCTCCTGATCGGCGGCGCGAGCGACGGCTGGATCTATGCCTTTCAGCCGCGGACGGGCAAGAAGGTCTGGGAATATCAGTTCTCGCGGCGCGGGATCAACATGTCGCCGACGGTTGATGGCGACGTGGTCTATGTCGGCCACAGCGAAGAGAACCCGTTCGGGACAAAGATGGGCGCGGTGGCGGCGATCAAGGGCGATCTGAGCGGCGACATCACGCTGAAAGCCGAGATCTGGAAGGAGTTGGAGACGTACGGAGTCGGCCGGAGCTCGATTCTGAAAGTCGAGGACCGCTTGTACTTGTTCGACGATCCCGGCAAGGTCTGGGTCGTCGATGCCAAGACCGGCGAGCGGATCGGCAACAAGCAGACGCTGGGCACGATGAATTTCGCCTCGCCGCTGTTTGCCGACGGCCGGATCTACCACTGCGAAAAGAACGGCCGGATTTTCATCCTCACGCCCGACGAGAAAGGCGGCATCAAGATCACCCGCGACTCGCGGGTCACGCTGCCCACCGGCGACGAATGCTGGGCGTCGCCCGTCGTTTCGCATGGCCGGCTCTACATCCTGACGACCGGCGCGATGTACTGCTTCGAGGACAAGTCGAAGCCGCACGCCAGCGCGCCAGGGCCGGCGGCGGCCGAAGAAGCCCCGGTCAACACGGACGAGAAACCGGCCCAGGTGCAGGTGGTGCCGTGCGAGCTGCTGCTGGGCCCGGGCGCTAAGCAGAAGCTGACCGTGAAGCTGTTTAATAGCCGCGGGCAGTTCCTCAAGGAGTCGCCGGCCGAGTTGACGCTTTCCGGGCCCGGAAAGATCGACAATGGCGAGTTTGCTGCGCCGGAAGGCACGGCTCACACGGCGGCGATCGTTACCGCCAAAGTCGGCGAGTTGACCGGCCGCTCGCGGATTCGCGTTGTGCCGCCGCTGCCTTGGAAGTTCGACTTCGAAGGACTGACCGACGCCCCGGTCACTTGGGTCGGCGCTCGCTATCGCCACGTCGTGCGGCAGGTGGACGGCAGCAACACGATGGTCAAAATCACGACGATCCCGCTGGGCACCCGCAGCCGGTTGTCGATGGGCCCGCCGAACCTGCACGACTACACGGTGCAGGGCGATTTCAAAGTGGCGGCCAACCCGGGGGGCAAGCTGCCCGATGTGGGCGCGATCGCCCAGGGCTACACGCTGGAAGTCTCGGGCGAGAACAAGTGGATCAAGCTGGTGAGCTGGCTGCCGCACCCCAAGCGGCACTTCAAGGAGCTGCCCTTCGACCTGAAGCCGGATTCGTGGTACACGATCAAGCTCCGCGCCGAGAACTCGGCCGGCAAGGCGCTCTTGCGCGGCAAGGTCTGGGAGCGCGGCAAGCCGGAGCCCAAGGACTGGACGATCGAGCTAGTCGATCCGATGCCCAACACCACCGGCGCACCCGGCCTGTTCGGCAACGCCACCAACGCCGAGCTGTTCCTGGACAACGTCAGTGTCACCCCCAACTCATAAACCCGAACTCCGAATTCCGGCGAATTCGGCTACATTCAGTAGCGGCGGCTTTTCTCCGCCGCGGGAGAACTGATCGATGCGACATCTACAAGCCCTCGCGGCGATCTTCGCCGCCCTGGTCTGCGGGACGATTGCCGTGACGCTGCTCGCCGGCTGCCAGCCGGCCGTGCCGCCGCCGTCGAAAACATCCGCCTCGGGAACGACGTCGAGCACGACATCCGGCAGACTGCCGAGCACACCGGCGGCCGAAGTGCCCGACGACAAACCGACGCCGGAGAAGCCCGAGGACAAGCCGGCCGACAAATCCAAGGAGGCTACGCCGGGGGCGGGTGACACCGCGGCCAAGAGCAAGCTGGCAAATCCCGCGCTCAAGGCCGGCGATTGGAACCAATGGGGCGGCAATTCGCTCCGCAACAACACTCCCGTCGCCGAGGGCATCGTGACCGAGTGGGCGCCGGGGGCTTTCGACCGCAAGACCGGCGCCTGGAAGCCAGAGTCCGCCAAAAACATCCGCTGGGTCACGGCCCTGGGCAGCCAGACCTACGGCAACACGGTCGTCGCCGCGGGCAAGGTCTTCGTGGGCACGAACAACAGCTCCGGGTATCTCAAGCGTTATCCGGCCGACATCGACTTGGGCGTGCTCGTCTGCCTGAACGAAGCCGACGGCAAGCTGCTCTGGCAGCACAACAGCGAAAAGCTGCCGACCGGCCGCGTCCACGACTGGCCGCTGATGGGCATCTGCTGCTCGCCGCTGGTCGAAGGGGACCGCCTGTGGTTCGTGACCAGCCGCGGCGAAGTTCGCTGCCTCGACGTGGACGGCTTCCACGACGGCACCGACGACGGCCGGCCCGAGTCGGCAGAGCCCGCCCGGCTGTTCGACGTGAACCGCGCCGACGATCCGGCGGAAGACAAAGTCGGCGGCTACATCGCCGCGCTCGACAAGGGCGAAATGCCGGCCGATTTGCGGCCCAAGTTCGAGGCCGCGGGCATGCCGCTGCCCGAGGGCGACGTGCAGGTGACCGCCGATCCGAAAGCCAAAGCCCCCGCCAAGAAATGGACCTTCAAGGCCGACGTCAACGGCAGCAGCCGCGACTTCATCCTGACGGTTGCCGGGCCGAAGCTGTCGGCCTTCAAAATCATCACGCCCGCGGACAAGGACGAGGCGGACGTGATCTGGTCGTTCGACATGATGAAGGAGCTGGGAACGTCGCAGCACAACATGTGCAGCTGCTCGGTGACCTCGCTGGGCGACATCCTGTTCGTCAACTCGAGCAACGGCGTGGATGAGGCGCACATCGTGATTCCGGCCCCCGAGGCGCCGAGCTTCATCGCGATGGATAAGAACACGGGCAAGGTTTTCTGGACCGACAACGCTCCCGGCAAGAACATTCTCCATGGCCAGTGGAGCAGCCCGACCGTCGCCGTGCTCGGTGGCGTGCCGCAGGTCATCTTCGGCGGCGGCGACGGCTGGATCTACAGTTTCAAGGCCGACAAGGGCAAGGAAGGCAAGCCCGAGCGGCTCTGGAGGTTCGACATCAACCCCAAGGACTCGGTGCTGGAGTTGGGCGGCCGCGGCACGCGGAACGACATCATCAGCACGCCCGTCGTCTACGACGACAAGGTCTATTTCTGCACGGGCCAGGACCCGGAGCACGGCGAAGGGGCGGGCATCGTCTGGTGCATCGACCCGACCAAGCGCGGCGACATCAGCGAGAAGCTGGCGGTCAACCGGGCCGCTCCGAAGAAGCCGATCCCGGTGAAGCGGGAGCAGGCGGTGGTCGAGGCCGACGGCGACCTGGCGATCGACAATCCGAATTCCGGCGTGGTCTGGAAGTACGCGGTCAACGACGCCAACGGCGACAAGAAGATCGACTTCGAGGAGCAGTTCCACCGCTCGATTTGCACGGCGGCGATCAAGAACGACCTGTTGTACCTGCCCGACTTCAGCGGCCTGTTCCACTGCCTCGATGCCAAGACCGGCAAGGTCCACTGGACCTACGACATGCTGGCCGCGGCCTGGGGCTCGCCGTTGATCGTCGGCGACAAGGTCTATGTCGGCGACGAGGACGGCGACATCCTGGTCTTCAACCTGACCAAGGAGAAGCACGACCCGGTGTTCGAGGTCAACATGGGCAGCTCGGTCTACAGCACGCCCATCGTCGCCAATGGCGTGCTCTATATTGCCGGGAAGGACCACATCTTCGCCATCGCCCCACCCAAGAACGAAGCGGCGAAGACTGGGGAGTAGAAAATCAAAGAACCAAAGAACCGAAGAACCAAACTGGTTCCCAAGCTCCGCTTGGGAACCCACGCTTGAGAAGCTCTGCTTCCCGCCCACGCGAAGTGGAGCTTCGAAATCTGCGTGCCCAAGCAGAGCTTGGGCACGAGGAAAGAACTAACTTTGGAGTTTTGGTTCTTTGGTTCTTGGGATTTCTTGCCTATGCCTCGCGTACTCGACGTCGGCAACTGCGACCTGGACCATGGGGCGATTCGCCGCATGCTGGCGGCGAGCTTTCGCGCCGAGGTTGTGCGGGCCCACGACGCCGCTGGCGCGCTGGCGCTGGTCCGCGCGCAGCCGTTCGACCTGGTGCTCGTCAACCGCCAGCTCGACGCCGACCACAGCGACGGCCTGCCGATCATCGAGGCGATCAAGGCCGATCCAAAGTTGCGGCAGGTCCCCTGCATGCTGATCACGAACTACGCCCAGCACCAGGCGGCGGCTGAGCGCGCCGGTGCTCTGCCCGGCTTCGGCAAGAAGGAAATCCAGTCGGACCAGACGCGGGCGAGGCTCGCGGCGATTCTCGCGCCGCCATCCGCCGCTACTTCTTCCGCATCGTGACCAGCAGCGTGACGCCGCCGGTCGCCAGGCCGATCGCCGCCCCGATCAGCGCCTGGATCACAAAGTCTTGAAAGAACATGCCGCGCTGGGCCGTGAAGAAGCGGTACAGGACCCAGGCAATGACGGTCAGGTTAAAGACCACGATCGCCGGCATGAGCTGCTGCTTGAGTTGTTCGTCCATGGAGTGATGCGGCTGGGTTAGGCGGATTTCTTCTCGGTGGTCTTCTCGGACTTGTTCGGCTTCTCGCCGGCGGGAGCGGCTGGTGCGGACTTTGGCGGCGCGGTCTTGGGCGTCGCGGCTTCCGGAGCGGGCGCGGCCTTCTTGGCCTCGGTGAGCGGCGGCTTCGGCTTCGGTCCGGCCGAGGGATCGAACGTCTTGCCCGGCGGAGCGAACCGCATGTGCCCCGCCACGGCGTAGGCATAGTCGCGGTACTTCAGCAGCGAGGCTTCGTACTCGGCGGACTGCGGCGGTTCGATCGCGGCGATCAGCTCGACCGTGTACATCCGCGAGTTCTTGATCGTCGCCAGCGACTGCACGATGCACTTCGCGCCGCCGGTCTGCGCGCGGCGGACGTGGCGAATGAAGACGTTCTCTCCCAATACGATGGGCAGACTGAACTCCTCGACGGACTTCTGATTCTCGGCAACCGCCTTGCGCAGCCCCTGGTCGAGCAGCAAGGCCAGGCCGGGAGCCTCCACCTCCGTCAAATCGGCGGGATAACCGGCCGGCGGATCTTCGGCGATTACTGTGATTCGCGGCAGCTCGCCCTGCCCCTGGGGCTTGAATCCGATCAGAAAATTGAGCCCCTGGGTCGCTCGCCAGCCTTCCGGCGGCGCGATCTGCACCCGGTAGCTGTCCAGCGGCGGCTCGTACTTGCCGATTTTCGGGAATTGGGCCAGCTCGCGGCGGAGGATTTCCTGCGGCTGTTCGGCCGCCGGCCCGGCGGGTAATGGGCCGCCGCCGCAGCCCGGCGCTGCCAGGGTTGCCACCAGCGCCGCTTGCCACAGCCACCTGGTCACTGTCCCTCCCGTTGCGGCCGCCCGTTGCGGCCACAGCGGCCGCGTGCGTGCCGTGCATGATAACCTGCGGGGCATTCCTCGCCAGTCGGGCGCGGACGCGGTTCAAGATCGATCCCTGGCGAACGAACAAGCCCTTGCTGCGCGAGCCGCGGCAACCGGTTGGTCTGTTCCCCGCCGCGGGGATCGATAGAATGTCGGTTTGAAGCAGATTCCACCAGGCCTTGCTCCTTGCTCCCGCCTCGATCATGTCCACTTCCGCCCCGCCGCCGGCCGAGCCGACCCTGGAAATCGACCTTCGCGATCCTCACGTGGCGGCGCTGTTCGCCTGGCTGTGGCCGGGCGCGGGGCACCTCTATCAGCGGCGGTACCTGAAGGCAGTGCTGTTCGCGGTCTGCATCCTGGCGACCTACTTTTTCGGCCTGGCCCTCGGTGAGGGCAAGGTCGTGTATGCGGCCTGGAACTCGGCCGACAAGCGCTGGCAGTATCCGCTCCAGCTTGGCGTCGGCCTGCCGGCCGCGCCGGCCCTGGTGCAAAGCCTGATCGTCCGCCGGGGCGGTGATCCGATCCTGGGAGGGCTGATGCGGCCGCCGCGTCCCGGCGAGCTGTCGCAGTGGCACCGGGATCTCAATCTCCGCTTCGAGCTGGGCACGCTCTACACGATGATCGCCGGGCTGCTCAATATCCTTGCGATCTGGGACGCCTACGGCGGTCCCGTCATCGGCGAGCCGGGCAAGGAGCGCGGGCCTCCGGATGGCGACAAGTCGAAAGATAAAGACAAAGACAAACCCAAGACGCCCTGAGGCGCAATCCGCCGTGAATATCCCCATGCTTTTCGCCGCCGCGCTGCTCGCCAAGCAAATCTGGTACATCGTCCCGCTGATCCTCTCGGTCAGCCTGGTCTATGGCGCCACGCGCCACGAGCTGCCGCGGCCGATCCTCTATCACGCCTGGCACACGGGCGTCTGGATGGCAATCTTCATGGGCGGCATCTTCGTCGTCCTGTGGCTCGTCTCCTGGTGGCTCTAGACAGTTCCAGGTTCAAAGTCCAAAGTTCAAAGTTGCGATCTTGACCTTGAACCTTGAACTTTGAACTTTGAACTTGGACTTCGACGTCATCGTCATCGGCGCAGGCGCTGCCGGCCTGGTCGCGGCTGCCGAGGCCGCCGAGCGCGGCAGGCGGACGCTGCTTTTGGAGAAGAATCGCCGCGCGGGCGTGAAGATCCTGATGTCCGGCGGCACGCGCTGCAACCTCACGCACGCCACCGACAAATGGGGCATCATTCGGGCCTACGGCGAGCAGGGGCAGTTCCTCCACTCCGCCCTGGCCGCGCTCTCGCCGGCCGACCTGGTCAAGCTGATCGAAGACGAAGGCGTTCCGACCAAGGTCGAAGAAACGGGCAAGATCTTCCCCGTCAGCAACCGGGCCACCGACGTGCTCGAGGCCCTGCTCCGCCGCTTGTCGCGCAGCGGCGCGGAGCTGGCGCTGTCCGAGCCGGTGCAGCGAATCGAGTCGCTCGCTGCCGGCGGGTTCCGCACCGCCAGCAGCAGCCGCGAGCTGACTGCCGAAAAGTTGATCGTCACCGTCGGCGGCCAGTCGTATCCTGGCAGCGGCACGACGGGCGACGGCTACGCCTGGGCCGCGGCCTGCGGCCATACCATCGTGCCGCCCCGCCCGGCGCTGGTGCCGCTGACGACTTCGGAGGTGTGGGTCCGCGAGCTGAGCGGCGTCACCATTCCCGATGTCGCTCTGAAGCTCTTTCTCCGCGCCAGTCCAACGGCGGACAAGCCGCTCGATAACCGCCGCGGCTCGCTGCTCTTCACGCACTTCGGCTTGTCGGGGCCCGTCGTGCTGGACATCAGCCGCGGCGTGACCGCGCTGGCCGACCCCGCGGCGGCCGACGTGGTGTGCGACTTCCAGCCCGATCTTCCGCCGCCGCAGTGCGACGAGCTGCTCCGCCAGGCAACGGCCGCCGACGGCAAGCGGCCGCTCGCTGCGTTTCTCGCCGAGCGACTGCCGCGGCGATTAGCCGATGCGCTTGTCGTGCTGGCCGGCCTGAAGGCGGAACTGCGCGGGGCGGAATTCTCGAAAGCCGCCCGCGGGCAGCTCGTGCGGGCCGTGAAGAGCACGGCGATTCCGATCACCGGCACGCGCGGCTTTGCCAAGGCAGAAGTCACCGCCGGCGGCGTCGCGCTGGATGAGATCGACAGCCGCTCGATGCAGAGCAAGCTCGTTAAGGGGCTCTACTTCGCCGGCGAGATACTCGATCTCGACGGCCCGATCGGCGGATACAACTTCCAGGCCGCCTTCAGCACGGGAGTGCTGGCGGGGCGGAGCGCGTAACTCAAAGCCGCGACCAGTGGTCGCGGTTTTCTTGTGCCCAAGCTCCGCTTGGGCACGCCAGGACGGAAGCTCTGCTTCACATTTGGCAAGCCGAGCTTGCAGAGGTGCGGTCCCGAGCGGAGTTGGGACCGAGCGGAGCTTGGGACCGAGCGGAGACCGCGACCACTGGTCGCGGCTTTGACTACACCAGTCCCCAGCGCTTGCGCAGAAACCACTCGCCGGTCAGGACGGCGGTCATCAGGACGAGCATCAGCCAGGCGTCGCCCGCGGTGCCGGCGAGCTTCCACCGCTTCTGGCGGACTTCATATTCCGGCGGCTTGGCGGCCAATTCGCCCAGCAGCTTCGGCAACTCCTCGGCGCCGACCACCCGGCCCCCTTCCTGCTTCGTCCAGGCGGCGAGCGAGGCCATCAGGTCCGGGTCGGCCGCCGGATTGCTCAACTCCACGTCGCGGTCAAAGACCAGGAACTCGGCCTTCGCCGTGCCCAGCTTCTGCAAACCTTGCCAGGCGGTCAGCTCGATCGCGTAATCGCCGGGCGCGGTCGGCGAAAGCG
>DASRJB010000391.1:0-18885 GCA_035649715.1 Pirellulaceae bacterium | reverse complement strand
AATAACCGCCAGGCTGTCGGCGTGCTCGGCCGTGCGGGCGAAGATGTCGCTGATTTCCAGGCCGCTTTCGCCGTACTTCTGGAACTTGAACGGCGAAGGGAACGCCGCCCCCGTTTTCCGCTCGGTTCGCAGCGTCTGCGGTAGCGGCTGCCCCGCGTGCCTGGCCAGCGCCGGCTTGGGGTCAAACGTATCGACGTGCGACGGGCCGCCGTTGCAGAAGAAGTGCACCACTCGTTTGGCCCGCGGCGCAAAGTGCGGATGCTTCGGCGTCAGCGGCCCCGCCTCCGCCGCTAGCAGGCCATCGTCCGCCATCAACGACGCCAGCCCCAGCATCCCGAGGCCCGTCCCAGCCCGGCGCAACATGTCGCGGCGGCTCACAAAGGCGGCTGGCTGCATCGGCTTATTCTGCATATTCGCGAAAATACCCGCGCTGGCCGTGGATTGCAAGTCTTTATAAGGCAACGACTTGCGATGACGTTTCTCGCATGCGGCTATGCAGTTTATGCAACTTAAGCATGCATCTTGACCTGCTGTATCGAATTATAAACCCTTGTATATATACCAAGTTCCGGCCATTATTTCAACAAGGCAATGACGCCAAGCCCGGCTAGCGCTGCGCCGATTCCCGCTGCAATCATCAGCCAATCGAATCGTTTAGCGCCGCGCAGCTCTTTCATGGCCACGGCCACCGCGGCTGCCGCCAGATACAGGACGGCCACCGCGGACACCAGGACGAAGAGGTGTGGTCCAGGTCTGCTGACAAGCCACGCGACAGTCCAAGCCACTCCCCACCAAACCCCCGCGATTACCGGCGGCCCCATCCCCAAGGCAATCATCAGCGTACGGAGGCGGTAACGCATCAGAGTTATTCTACCCGCCTACGGCTCGATTTGACCAAGTTCGTTCGTTCAACCGCGGAGCGACTGCCTTTTGTCCGACTGGCGCGGCTGGGGCTAATCCACAAACACAAACTCGTTCGCCGACAGCAGCACCTGGGCCAGTTGTTCCCAAGCGGTGAGCTTGGGCGTGGGCTGGTCGCCGAAGTCGCGCTGGGAGTCGAAGGTGAGGCCGCCCGAGCCGGCGGCGGTGATCTGGGCCTTCCAGAGGAATTGGTTGTGGCTCAGCAGGTCACCCATGTCGGCGACGAAGTCCAGCGTGTCGCCGGCCTGCAGGTCGAGCTGGTCGGCGTTGAGCTCTTCGCGGCCATTGTGAACCGCAACTTGCTTGATGAGGCCGCCGCGGCTGCTGACCAGGAAGCCGCGGACCCCCTTGCCTTCCTTCGGCTCGTGGATGAGCGTCGAAGTGACGCGGACCTGCATGTCGCGGGGCGCGGTCCAGCGGCGGACGACGGCATGGGCCAGGTCGTTGCCGGGGTGCCCGCCCTCGGCCGTGAGCTGCAGCCAGCCGAGCTTGCCGTCGGGATAGCCCGAGCCGCCCTGCCAGGCCGTCCCGGTGAAGTGCGGCAGCTTTTTGAAGCCGGTGACGCGCTGCATCTTTTCGTCGAAAGCCCCGTAGCCGTATTGCCAGGCGGTCGCCGTGACAGGGATCGCCGTTTGCGGGCCTTCCGCAGCCGCCGATATCAGCGCCAGGGCGGAGTGGATTTCGTCAGCCGTCGCCTCGCGCTGGTAGGCGCGGCGAAAGAGTTGCCGCACGCGCTCTTCGTCCGTGGCGGCGCTGGCCGTCGCCTTCGCCACGGTCTGCGCATAACCGATCAGCAACGGATGGTTGAGGAAGAACAGGGCCTGCTGCGGCACGGTCGTTTCGCTGCGGAGTGGGATGTGCAGGTCCGGATTGGCGAAATCGAACATCCGTAGCGTGCTGGGCAGGAACTGCCGATCGATCGTGCCATACAGCGAGCGGCGGACGAACGTGCGGGCAAACAGATCGCCCGCCCGGCCGCCGAGCGTGCGGTCGAGCTGGCCGCCGGCGGCCAAGAGCGCATCGCGCATTTCCTCGAACGACAGCCGCCGCGGGTTCTGCCGCCAGAGCAGGCGGTTTTCGGGATCGACGGAACTCGGAACTCCCTGCTCCGCGCTCCCCGCTCCGCGCTCCGCGCTGGAGGCCTGCTGATACGTCCGGCTCGTCATGATCCGCCGGTGCAGCTTCGTAATCGACCAGCCGTCTTCGATGAATCGGCTAGCCAGCCAATCGAGCAGCTTGGGATGGCTGGGCGGATCGGCCCGCGTGCCGAAGTCGCTGGGCGTGCGGACGAGGCCAGAGCCAAAGTGGTGCGCCCAGATGCGGTTGACGATGACGCGGGCGGTGAGCGGGTTCTTGGGGTCGATGATCGCCTGGGCCAGTTCCAGCCGGCCGCTGCCGCTGGCAAACGGCCGCCGGTCTGGCCCGGCGAGCACTTCGACGAACTGCCGCGGAATCTCCTCGCCCAGGTTGACGGGGTTGCCGCGCCTAAACACGTGCGGCTCGATCGGCGGATTGCGGTCGGTGAGAATGACCGCCATCCGCATTGACGGCGGTCCCTGCAGAATCCAGTTATCGACCTCGTTCTGGAGTTTCCAGAGCGCATCGCAGGAACCAGAATCGACGAAGTACTCGATATTGACGATCGGCTCGTCGGGCACTTCGCACGGGCCCGCCCTGCTGTAGAGCACCTGCCGCAGGGCTTCGGCCGCTGGATCGGCCAGCGGCGCGGGGGCGGACTTTTTCCACTGGGCTTCGATCTCGGCGAATAGTTCGCCGTATCGGGCCGCAACTTCGGCCATCGAAGCCGGCGCGGCCGCGAACTTGCCCGCGACCAGCGGATTGATCGCGCCGTCCGGCCGTGAGTTCAATTGCTCCGTAACGGCGGCGGCCTTGGTGGCAAAGTCGCGGGCCGGAATCTCGGAGTAGGCGTGCCACGGGACAAAGATCGGCTCGCTGCGCTTCTTGGCGTCCGCCAGATACGCCTCCCAGCGATGCACGAAGGTCGGCAGCAAATCCGTCTTGGAGAAAATCTGGTCAAAGCCCTCGGGCGGGTAGTTGTGTAATTCGAGCTGCGCCGCCAGATAATCGCCGGTACGCGAGCGGTTGTGGTCGGCCGTTTCCAGCCGCCGCGCCGCCAGGCCGTCGGCGAGGTTCTTGCGACGCTTCTCCAATTCCTCCGCGAACTTCTGATACGCCTCGTCCGGCTGGGCAGGCTCGGCGATCGTCACGCTCCGCTCGGCGGAGCTCTGGAAGACGCCATACAGCGAGTAGTAGTCGCGGGTCGGGATCGGGTCGTATTTGTGGTCGTGGCAGCGGGCGCAGCCGACGGTCAGGCCCATCGTGCCGCGCGTCACCACGTCGATCCGGTCGTCGATGATGTCCCGCTGCACGCCGAGGAATCGGCGGCCGAGCGTGAGAAAGCCCATCGCGGACAGCGCCGCCTTGTCGTCCGGCGCGGCCTGGTCGGCGGCAATTTGCAGCAGCAGGAAGCGATCGTACGGCAGGTCGTCGTTGAACGCCCGCACGACCCAGTCGCGATAGACCCAGGCATGCAGCCAGAACCGCTGCTCGCGGCCATAGACGTAGCCCTTCGTGTCGGAATAGCGGGCCACGTCGAGCCAGTGCCGAGCCTGCTGCTCGCCATAGTGGGGCGAAGCGAGCAGACGGTCGAGCAGCGCCTCGGCGGCCTTGGGGTCGCTGTCGCGCTCAAAGGCTTCCACTTCCTCTGCTGTTGGCAGCAGGCCGGTCAAATCGACCGTCATGCGGCGAATCAGCGTCCGGCGATCGGCCGGCGGCGACGCCGAGAGGCCCGCCGCGGCCAACTTCTCGAGCACAAAGGCATCGATCGGGTTCGCCGACTGATCGCCCGCGACCACGGGCACCGGCGGATCGCGCACCGGCTGGAACGCCCAATGCGTGAGCCGCGAGTCGCCCGACTTGGCGACGGCGATCGCACTGGGCCAAACCGCGCCAGAGGCAACCCAGTGCGTGACGGCGGCGATTTGAGCCTCGGTCAGCTTCGACTTGGGCGGCATCTTGATGTCGCCCTCGTGGCGAATCGCCGCGATAAGCGTGCTCTTGCCGGGCTGTCCGGGGACGATTGCCGGACCGGAAACGCCGCCCTTGAGCAGGGCCTCGCGCGAGTCCAGCCGCAGGTCCGACTCTTGCTTGCCCGCGCCGTGACACTTCTGGCAGTGATCGACCAGGATCGGACGGACCTCGCGCTCGAAATAGTCGAGCGCCGCCCGCGGCTCTTCGGCGCAGACTGCGCCAGCCGCAAGCAAGACGAGCGCCGCAAGCAAGCCTCGGTTCATGCCATCTCGTCCTGTTCAACACGCAAATTCAGCCGCCTTCCAGTTGTAATCCATTGCGGCACAAATTGCGCGGCATGTCGCCCGCGGCTATTGCGAAGTAGGATTGGGCGACGATTCTCAGCTACCCGCCGAAAACGAACATGCGCGCCCCCATCGTTTCGCTGCTCGTATGCCTCGTAGCCGTTTCGCCCGCCGGCGCCTGGAACGCCACGGGGCACAAGCTAATTTCGTCGCTGGCCTTCCGGCAGCTGTCGGCGGCCGACCAGGGCCGCGTGGTGGCGATCCTCCAACGGCATCCGCGGTTCACGCCCGACTTTGCCGACGAAATGCCGCCGGAAGTCAAAGCTGGCGATGAGGCGATGCAGAACGAATGGCTGTTTCAGCAGGCGGGCATCTGGGCCGACATCGTTCGCGGCGGCCCGCCAGAACGGACGGCCTTTCACCGGCCGACCTGGCATTACGTCGATCTGCCGCACTTCTTGAACGATACCACGCGGGCCGACTTGGACGGCCAGATCAAGGAAAACGTCGCCCTCGATCCGCCCCCGACTGCCACGCCCGAGCTCCAGGAGATGAACGTCACGCAGACGATCCGCCTGGCCCGCCGGCTGGCCGCCGACAAACAAGCCGCGCCCGAAACGCGGGCACTGATGCTGGCCTGGCTCTTTCACGCGGTAGGCGACTTGCATCAGCCGTGCCATTCGACACAGCTGTACTCCAACCGGCTATTCCCGGAAGGCGACCAGGGGGCCAACAAGATCAAGCTCGTGCAGTCGTTCAATCTGCACGCCCTGTGGGATGGCTTTCTTGGGCAGGACGCCGAGTTTCGTGCGGTGCGGAACCGGGCGATCGCCATGTCCGCCGATGCCAAATGGATGAAGCTTGGCCAGGAGGCGGCCGCAGACTTGGACGCAAAGAGTTGGCGCGATGAGAGCCACCTGGTGGCCGTGACGGTCGTGTACGATGCGGAATTGATGATCGCGCTGCGGAAGGTCGAAGCCAGCGCTGATCCGCCCGAGCCGCTGACGCTCTCCGAGGATTACCTGCGGATGGGCGGCCGCAATGCCGAGCGGCGCGTCGTGCAGGCGAGCTACCGGCTGGCCGCCGTCCTCAAAGCGATCGTGGCGGACTAGCCGCCGCGAACTCCTCCAGGTCGCCCATCAGCCAGTCCAGGTACGTGTTGGCCAGCGGCTCGGCAACAAGCTCCGGATCGAAAGTGAGCTGCAGGTACAGCCGCCCGGCAAACTGATCGACGAGCAGCGCGATCCCCTTGGGCGACCAGGTCGGGCCGATGTACTGCACGCGCTCGACGGGTACGCCGCAAAACCGCGGACCGACCGAGTCGAGCGCCCCGAAGTAGGCATACCACACCGAGCAGCTCCAGCGGAGCAGATGCCCCATCACCCAGCTCACGTAGCGCGGTCGGCGGTGAAAGACGTGGACGAGGCGGACGATGCCCAGATCGAGCCGCCGCACGAGTCGGTCGCGCATCTGCAGGCTCAGGCTGCGGACAAGTCCGTCGCGATCGGCCAGCTCGTCGCCCCGCGCATAGATGGCCACCAGCGAGAGCAGGTTCTGCAGGAGAGCGCCGCTTTCCTCGCGCAGGTCGAGGTCCAGGCCAATGCCGGCGTTATAGTGCCGGCCGGTGTTGTGCTCGGGTGAGCCCAATGCGCGAATTCCCCGAAAGGCGCTGCCCAGCATGGCCATCGACAGGCTCGGCAGGCCGCACAGCTCCGCGGCGCGGCCGCGGATCGCTCGCGTCAGCTCCGGCTCGGCGACACGGGCGGCGACTTTCAGCCGCGGGGGTCGCGTTACGTTTTTCTCGCCCCTTCCGAGCAGGGCCCCGCGGCTGCGAATGATGTGGGCCTGCAGCTCAATCGCCGCCTGGGCCGCTGCCCGGCGGTCGGCATGCGGCACGTGGCGGAGATAGTTGCCGATCAAGAACCGCGGCTCAAATTGTGGTTGGTCCTCTTCGGCCGTGCCGCCCGTCTGCGACAGCCCGTCGATTTCCCGGACGATCAGGGCCGTCGCGCTGTTGTCGATCAGCGTGTGGTTGTACTGAATTACGAGGACGTCGCCGCCGCCGGGCCGATGGAGCAGGTGAAATCGCAGGGGATCCGCGGCGGCTGGGTCCTGCGGCGTCGAAAGCAGCTCGGCGGCCGCGGCCAGAACCGCACTCGGTTCGGCGGAAGACAGCTCGATCTCGGGCAGCTGCGGAATTGCGCCGGGCCGGAATTGCCAGAACGACGGGTGTCGGCCCTCGTCTTCGACGAGCCGGGCCGTGACGACCGGATGACGCCGGCCGAAGCGAGTCAGAGCATTTCGCAGCCGCGGCACATCGACGCGCTCGGCGAGAGCGACGAGCATCTGCGTCTCGAACCCGGGAAAACCCATGCCGCGGATGGCGTGGTCGATGCACCGCAGTGCGACGTCGAGCGGA
Organism: Pirellulaceae bacterium; assembly: GCA_035649715.1. Classification (GTDB taxonomy): domain Bacteria; phylum Planctomycetota; class Planctomycetia; order Pirellulales; family Pirellulaceae; genus CAYLLN01. Next base: position 12,210 of record DASRJB010000391.1, on the reverse strand, counting down.
TTGAGCAATTGCCGATCGGGGTTCGGCTTCAAGCGGGCGTCCTTCTACGTCGAGCGATGCAGGATTTTGCCACTGGCCGTTCGCGGCAAAGCGGGCACGAACTCAATCCGCTCGGGAACCTTATAGGCGGCTAGCGACTGCTGGCAATGCCTCCGCAGCTCCTCGGCGAGTGCCTCGCCCGGCGCATCAGCCGCGGCGACCACGCGGGCCATCGCCCGCTCGCCCCACCGCGGGTCCTTCACGGCAAATACACTCGCGCCGCGCACCTGCGGATGGATCACGAGAACCCGCTCGACCTCTTGCGGAAAGAATTTCATCCCCATGACGCTGATCACGTCTTTCGAGCGGCCCGTCAGGAACAAGTAGCCGTCGTCATCGACGCGGCCGACGTCGCCCGTACGGAACCAGCCGTCCGGCATGATCGCGCTCCGCGGCTGCCAGGGGTCGTAATAGGCGTCGAGGAACCCTGGCCCGCCCAGCAGCACCTCGCGGAGACCGTCGCTTAGGCCGGTGTCCGCCAGCTTGAGCCGATAGGGCGGCAGCACGCGGCCGACGCTGGCCCAGCGATTGGCCGTGGCATCAGTGTGAATACAGGGCAGGCCGGCTTCGATCACACCCAGGGCCTGCGAGACCGGCCGGCCGAATTTCTGGGCAAAGGCCCGCGCGATGCGCTCGTCGAGCGGGCTGGTCGTGGAAATCGCCAGCCGCAGGCTCGCGAGCGGCGCGGCCTCGAGATAATCGGCCAGCAGGGCATAGTGCAGCGGCGAGGCGTAGAGGATCGTCGCCCGGTGCTCGCGGATCGCTGACAGGATGGCGGGCGCCAAGTGGTTCGCCGGCAGGACGATCGTCGCGCCATAGGTTAAATAGGCGACGATCGAAACTGTGAAGTGATACGACATCGACAGCACCCACAGCACGCGGTCCGCAGGAGACAGCCGCAGCGCCTCGTTGGCTCCGGCGATCCGCTCGCCGATCGTGGTGTGCGAGAGGACGACGCCCTTGGACGAGCCGGTCGTGCCCGAGGTGAAGCGAATGAACCCTGCGTCCAGTTCGCGAAAGCCGGACGGATGCTCGCGGGCGGGCCGCCACTCGACCAGCGCTCGCTCGCCCAGCTGCCAGGATTTTCCTCGGCGAGATTCGTCGAGAAACTCGGCGCTGGCCGGGGGCGACAGCACATAGTCGAGCGCGATCGCGCGGCAAATCTCGGCCTTTTCGCCGATCGCCAGCTCGGTCGGTATCGGCACGACGCAGCCGCCGCAGCGCCAAATCGCGTACGTGTCGATGATGTACTGGGCCGAGCTGGTCGCGTGCAGGCCGACGCAAGCTCCCGGCCGCACGCCGGCGGCATGCAGCTCGTCGCCGGCGGCGTCCATCGCGGCCAGCAAATCGGCGCTCGACCAGCGCGCGCCCCGCGGGCCGACAATAGCTAGATGCTCCGGCCGCCGCGCCGCCGTCTCACGAAATCGCTGGTAAAGGTTGCTCATGCTGATTCGAAAGTTCCTGCCCTGGGTGCGGCGAGCAGGCGGCCGCGGCGATTCCCGCCGCCTGACCCATCGCCCAGCAAGCGCCGACGACCCGTGCCGAGGCATGGGCCCAGCGGTCGGCCGAGAGGCACTTGCCACAGGCCCAAAGATTATCGACGCCCCAGACCTGGAGGGCAGCCTGGGGAATGTCGTACTCCGTTCCTTCCGTCAGATATTCGACGCTCGCCCCGCGCTCTGCGTCCCAGTATTCGATCGGCCACGAGCAGCGGCCCGCGGCCTCGGCGAATTTGCGCCCCCGGCGCACGTCCTCGGCGGTGAGCGTGTAGCGCCCGCGAATCCGTCCGCCGTCGCGCACACCCAGGCTGCCCGACTGGGTTACTTCCGCCTGGGCAAAATCGGGAAATCGCCTGAGGAAGTGCACGATCGCGGCCTGTGCCTCGCCAGCTCGCCTAGCGGTTTCCACGGCTTCGTCCTGCCAATCGCGCTGCAGCGGGACCATCAGCTTCACAAACACTTCGTCCGTATCGACGCCGAAGTCGAGCCACGCATGATGCGAAAGCGGCGGCAGCTCGCCGGCGGCGGCTGCCGACCGCAAGGCGCGCACGGCGGCCAGGCCCTTGGGAAAATCGAGAGCACCGGCGGCCACGCCGCTCAGGCGGAAGATCCACCCGCCGGAGGCGCGAGATTCTTCGTCGCTGACCAGCGCCGGATCGAGCAACCGGACCATTTCCGCGGTTCCGGTCGCGTCGATCACGGCCCGCGGCCGAAGGCGAAGCACGTGAGCGTGAGAAGTCACTTCCAACTCGAAAATCCGATTCGCACGGCGCACAACCCGCGACGCCTGCGACTGGCACATTACGTTAATCCCCGGCTGCTCGGCAATCCAGCGCGTCACGGCCGCGCGATAGACGTTCGGGCAGACATTGAGCACCCAGGTGCGGCCCAGGCGCCGGCGGCGCGTGCGGGGATCGGCCTCGTGCAGCCGGTCAATGAGTTCCGCGGGCAAGCCGGCGTTCTGCACGTTGCCGTACGCATCGTAGAGGCCGCCCAGCGTGTGGATAAGCGCGTGGGCCACGGTGCCGCCAATTTGCGGACTGCGTTCGACGAGCAGCACCGACGCCCGGGAGCGCGCCGCGGCCAGCGCCGCCGCAAGGCCCGCAGCGCCCGCACCGCAGACGACGACATCTGCATCGGCATTCACCCCGCGGCCTGACGCTTTCTGGCGATAAACGCCGCGAGCTTCTCGATGGTGCCCAGGTTCTCTGGCAACATCTCGCTGTTATCTACCCGAATGGAAAACTGAGCCTCCATGTCGATCAGCATTCGCAGCATCTGTAGCGAATCCAGGACCATAAGCAGATCGTCATCGTTACGAAGCGCAGCGCCGCGCGCTCCGGTCAGAAAAGCGGTCAGAATGTAGTCGCGGACGGCTGCTTCGATCTCGGCCATGGTGCCAGAACATTATCGTCTGGCGCGCTGGAGGTTTTCCAGGGTAGCGTCCAAATGCGCCCGGGCTGAGCCGCGCATTTGTGCGAGGGCTGCCTCGGCGTCGTCCTCGCGCGGCGGCTGGAGCAGTCGGAAATAGCCGTAACGGTCGCTGCCACGGGCCAGAATCGCCGGCGGGCGCTCGGCATGGGGGCGGCCTTCCGGCGTCGTAAAGCGGATCGCGAAGCCGACCCGCTTTTCCGCCGACAGATTCGGTCCGGAACCGTGCAGAACGAATACGTCGTGCAGCGACATCTCTCCGGCCGCCAGCGAGACTTCGTCGATGACGTCGCTGGCCGCGGGCTGCCGGTTCCGTTTCTCCTGGCGGCTCGCTTCGCGGACGACCTGCATGCAGCCGTTGGCCTGGCGGCTTTCGGTGAGCGCGATCCAGGCGGTCACCGTCCGCTCCGGGGCCAGCCCCATGTACGGCCCGTCGCGGTGCCAGCCGATGGAAACGACGTTGTCGCGGGGGTGTTTGGCAAACAGCTCCGTCGCCCAGATCAGCAGGTTGGGCCCGAGCAGGTCCTCGGCCGCGTCGAGCACGCGCTCGTGCGTCGCCAGCCGCCAGGCCCACTGGAAATGCAGGTGCATCTGCCGCACCTCGACAGTCCGCGGCTTGCCGCCGAGCTGCGCCTCCAGCGCGTCGCACTGGGCCCTGTACGCGAACGCCTCGTCCGCCGACAACACGCGGACGGGGAAAGCAATTCCATGTTCTTCAAACGATCGAGACTGATCGGGAGCAAGTAGTTTTGGCACGTTATCGTCCGGCTGACACGCGGCTTTGCTTACGTTATGTTCGCGCGCTAGCGCAAATGCAACTTGCCGGCTTCAAATTGGCAGCTACGACGGCCGGCGGGGCATTTTTCGCGGATAGGGCGGCGTGCGGCGCGGGGGCAGCGGCTGGCCGGTTTCGGCGGCCCAGGCGTCGCGCTCCTCGTCGGAGGCATAGAACGACAGCCACGTTTCAGGCTGGGCCTCGACGTCGAGGAAGTGCCAATGCAGATAATTGCGAGGTAGATCGAGCTTCTTTTCCGGCGACGGCAGAATGTCGCGGGCGATCAGGCAGTAGAGCTGCCGGTCGCTCAAGTGATCCGTGAAGTCGAGTACGATCCGCCGAGAATAGAGCTGCTCGATCGTCGCGGTCAGTAGCTTGCGCAGTTCGCGTTCGTTCAGCTTGTCGGGCGCGGGCAGCGTCAGCTCGGGCGTGAACCACTGGCTGATCGGCAGCACCGGCGCTCGCTCCCAGGCCAGCATCTGGGCCAGAAACTCGTTTTCGGCGTCCGTCGGCAAGCGGCGGCAGTCGAGAATGTGAACCGATTCGTCGAGAAACGGCTCCAGCTCGTCGCGGAGCTTGGCGTTCAGCAGGAGCTGATCGACCTCGTCGGGATGGGATCCAGGAGACGACATGACGCGGAGCGTTTCCAGGCTGCGATTGCAATCCGAGCGCTGATTCGACTTTATCCGGACGCCTTGCTGCCGCAAGAGAAAATCCGCTTCCGAAAGGCCGCATTTCGCAGCTTTTTTCAGGGCAATCGCGGTAGAAGCGATACGATCCGCCAGGTCGCAGACAGCTTGCCCAGACTCGCTCAGCCGGCTTTACAGTACGCTAGAGAACCTTTACGCACCGCGGAAGTTGGCTGATTCAATCGGTGTGCAGGCCCGGAGAGCGGAGAAATCGCCGGTCCAGCAGGGCTTGCAGAACGCCCATCTGGGCCCCGAAGTGTTTGACCGCGAGCAAGGGCAGCCTGGTATCGATGATCGTCTCCTCGGTGACGCTGCCCAGCAGGATTGCCGCGGACGCACTGCGGCCGCGCGTGCCCATCACGATGAGATCAGCGCCCTCTCGCGCAGCAACCCGCTCGATGGCGTGTGCGACGTTGGCGCTTTCCTCGAAGAGCGGTGTGACTTTGACGCCCTGGCAGTCGATCGGTGCGATGAACTGGCGGTACGCCTGGGCCTCTTCACCGCGCAGCACCTGATCGTAGCCTTCGTACGTGGTTACCGCCTGATCGAAATAGATGTGCAGGGCCAGGCACTCCGGGTGCCCGCACAGGCGGGCCAGCGCGATGGCCGTCCGCAGCGTATCGGCCGCTGGCTCGGAGAAGTCGATCGGCGCCAGGATTCGCCGAACGGCAGCAGGAAAATCCTCCGGCACAACCCATACGGAACAGGGCGCTTTCATCGCCAGACGGCGGGCCAGCGAGCGGCGGCCGGAACCGTTGCTATGGCGCCCCACCAGCAACAGGTCGATTCGCTGCTGGGCGGCCTGGGCCAGCAGGCAATCGGTCAACGGACCGCTTTGCACGTCGAACTGCCGATCAATGGTCGACGGCACGTCGGCAAAGTGCGCCAGGACGGCCGACTGCAAATCGTTGAGCGCTTGAGCCTTCTCGGATTCGTCCTTAGCCGGCTGGGCGCCGGGCAACACGTGGACGAAGCGGATGGACTGGGCCGCGCCCCAGCGGCCGATCATTGCCGCGTAGCGGATCAACCCCGCGTCGGCAGTGTTTCGCGACAGGCCTACCAGGAGGTTGCGAAAATGGTGCATTGGCGATCCTCCGGCAGGGGCCAGCGTTTCCGCTCGATCCGCGCGTCAGGCAACCACCGGCTGGCGCGGCTCGGCGGCTGCGGCCTCGTCCTCGACCACGGTGTCGTCCGGACCGCCTGAATTGGACTGCTGCTGACTGGGAGTATCCAAGAACTTGAACAGCAGGGCATAGGCAATCATCCCGGTCAGCACGCCGGTCAAAAAGTCGGTGATGATGACGGCAATCGCGGTCAGAACCATGAGGCCAATGTGGAACCAATTGTGCGCCAGAACCTGCTTCACCTCGGCGGGCTTGACCATGTTGAAGGCGACCCACATCAGGATTCCGCCGATGCAGGCCATAGGCACCAGCGCCAGGAGGCCGGCCAGGAAAAAAGCCAGCAGCAGCTTAAGCACGCACTTGAAGATGCCGGCCAAGGGCGTCATCGCGCCGAGCTTGATGTTCGTCGCCGTGCGGGCCAGGGCGCCGGTATGCGGAAAGCCGTTGAGCAGCGGCACAACGACTTGCACCAGGCCCTGCCCCCAGAACTCTTTGTTCGGGTCAAACGGCGTGCCGCGGTTGTCGGCCAGGCGGTCGGCCATCCGCGAACAGAGCAGGCTCTCGACGCCGGAGACAAACACGATCGCCGCCACCAGGTAGCCCACGTCGCGGAGCACCGTCCATTCCCAGGAAGGCAGCTGCGGCGGCGTGAGGACGAAGAATTCCGTGGGAATGACGCCGTATTTGCCGCCGATCGTCGTCAGCTCCGGGTCGTGCAGGGCGTGCGAGAGTCCGATTCCGCAGCCGATGGCAATCAACGGAGCAGGGATATAGATCGAGATCTTGAGCAGGTGATGGGTGATCAGAAAGGTCACGAGTGCCAGCAGCAAGGCGTCGCCTTTGAACTCGCGACGATGGGCCGCGATGATCCGCAGCTTCTCGAAGAAGTGCGGTGGCATGCGCAGCTCGGCCTCCTTCAGGATCGCCGCGCGGCTGGTCTTCAGCTCATCGGGCGCGAGCACCGTGCCCAGCTCCTTGAGAAACAGCGTCCGAGTGGCAAACTCGCGCCCGGTAAGGTTGTGGAGCTTTTTCAGCGCGGCCGGCGCAACGCTTTTCTTTTCCAATTCCACCAGCTCGTGTTCGGTTAGTTTGAACCCGGCGTGCAGCCCGAGCACCTCGCCGACCTGACTGAGCGCGATTGTCACCGCGATGCCGATCGTGAACCCGACCACGATCGAGTGCGGCACGAGCCTGGCCAGCCGCCCCAGCCTGGCGAGGCCCATGATCAAGAGGATCACCCCGGCCACCATCGCCGCCAGCACCAGCGTGCCGTGCGCGGCTTCGAACCCGTACAGCGGCGTGTAGACCAGCATCAAGCCGGCGATCACCGGGATGAACGCCGCGGTCGGCCCATACACCTGGTACTTGGAGCCGCCGAACAAGGCCCCGATCAGCCCGGCCACGGCGCCGCCGACGATGCCCTGCACCGGCTTCAGGCCCGAGGCCATCGCAAACCCCATTGCCAGCGGAATCGCCATCATCGCCACGATCAGTCCGGCGCTGAAATCGCGCAGCACCACCAAGTACCAGGAGTCCCGCCGCAATTCTTCGTAGCGGGCATCGATGGGATTGCAGAAGTACCTCAGGTGGGCCCAGAAGCTCGTGGGCGCGGCGAGAGGAGGGGCGACGTTGCCCTGCGGCCGATAGGCGTCGTTCATAACGGACCTCGCGTTGACGATGGTGCCACACGAGCGCTCGGCGAACGCGCTATACGTTCCGATCGCAGCCAGCAGATGGTTACTGAGAATGTGCCAACTTCCGCGGTCCGGCTCGGGGAGGCCCGCGGCGGACCTCGCGAAACCGCGCGTGAAGCTGACCCCAGTCGATTACCAGCCGGCCTCCTTGCATCTCGTGTTGCTTGGCCCACGTCATCAACAATTCCAGGCAAGCGTGGTCGATGTAATCCAAATGCTCGAAATCGACGTGCAAGTGCGCTCCCTGCGGCACCTCCTCCAGCCGGGCCGCCAGCACGGGCAGCCGCAGAAACGTCGCGGCACCCGCAATGGTCAGGGTCACCTGCGGGTGCTTGTGCCGGTCGCCCGACGTCGTCAGCTGCACGTCAAGATGCGAGAAGGAAATGAGCAGCTTGACGGCCGACAAAACCACGCCGGTGATGACGCCCAGCAGCAAATCCTCGACGACGATCACGACCAGCGTGACGGCGAAGATGGCCGCTTCGGTGCGGCTGTATTTCCAGAGCCGTTGGAAGCCTTTGAAGTCGATGAGCTTGAAGCCTGTATAGACCAGGATTCCCGCCAAGCAGGCCGTGGGAATCATCCGCAACACGAAGCCCATGGCCGCCACAAAGACGAGGAGCCACACGCCGTGCAAGATCGCAGACAGGCGCGACGAGGCGCCGGCCTGGACGTTGGCCGCGCTCCGCACGATCACGCCGGTCATCGGCAGCGCGCCGACCAGGCCGCAGAGCATGTTCCCGACGCCCTGGGCCGACAGCTCGCGGTCGTACTGCGTCCGCGGTCCCGTATGTATGCGATCGACGGCGGCGGCACAGAGCAGCGTCTCGGCGCTGGCCACTACCGCCATCATGAGGGCTGCGATCGCCAGCGGGCGCGGGGCCACGTCTTGAAGCACGCTGAGCGACGGAAAGGTGAGGCCGTCGATGAGATTGTCTGGCACCTCGACGTACAGCACCGGCAGCGCCAGCCACCAAGCCACGCCGGTGCAAGCCAGCACGGCCAGCAGCGGGCCAGGGATCAGCCGCATCCAGTTGGGCGTCAGCGCCTGCCACATCATGATGATCAGGATCGAGAGCAGGCCGACTTTGGCCGCCCAGTCGTGGCTTTTCAGGCTGGCCCCCACCGCGACGAGAGCCTGTGTGGCCTGCGCCTGCGAGGCCGGGACGGTCTCGAGACGCTGCTGCTCGAGGTCGGCGAGGGCCGCCTCGGCGCTTTGCACGGCGCGCGTCACGGCTGCCGCCAAGACTTCGGCCCGGTCGCCGCCAAGGCCGCTCTTCGACTGCTCGGCGGCCTGCTGCGCGGCACGCAAGTCCTTAACGAGTGCTTGCTGCGGCGGCAGAAAATCGGCCAGGTGGTCGCGTTCCCACTCGTGGCGGCGCTCGCTGCCGTGGCGGGTGATGATTCGCCCGACGTGCGATTGCACCTCGGCCTGCCGCTCGTGGAGTTGACCAAACTGCTTCAGCAGCTGCGTCCGCTCGGCCTGGCGCTCGGCCGGCTCCAGAACGGGCAGGGGCAGGCCTTTGACGACGGCTTCGGGAATGGAAATCAGGTTTGCCAGGCCGCTGCCCTGCGGGCGATCGTCCACCATGACGTGAATCTGGCTCGACAGGATCAGCACGCCGATGCCCGAAAGCATGCCGTGAATCACGGCGGGAGAGACGGCTCGAAACCACTGGCCCAACTTGAACAGTCCAGCGGCGAACTGCAGTGCACCGGCAAACAAGACGACGACACCGAGCGCCTGCATGCCGTGTTCGCGGATCACTTCGCCGCAAATGACGGTCAGGCCCGCCGCCGGGCCGCTGACCTGGAGCGGCGACCCCGCCAAACAGCCCACGATCAAGCCGCCAATGATGCCTGTCACGAGGCCCGCTGCGACGGGAGCGCCGGACGCGAGCGCGATGCCCATGCAGAGCGGCATGGCCACGAGAAATACCACCAGTGACGCCAACGCATCTTGTCGCCAGCCGCCGGCCGGCACGGCGCCGTCTGTGGACATCCTGCCCCCCTGCAGCTCCTCGTCCGTCATCGCAGGCCTCCTTGGAGTGCGAGTCGCTGGCCCGGCGACGGCACGTTGCGCCGCGGATGGGCAAGGTGGGCCTCGTCATTGATTTCGACGAACCGGCCCTCGTGCTGCACGTACTGCAAGACCAGCCCGCAGCCAATGTCGTAGTACCAGCCAAAAATGTGCAATTCGTCGGACGCCAGACGGGCCGCCACACAGGGATGGGTGCTGAGATTGTTCATCTGCACGAGGATGTTCTCCTCCGTGGCCGCCACCGCCAGCTCGTGGCCCGACAGATCGCGGTACTTTTGTCGCACGATCCGCCGCGTGGCCTCGGCGTGTGCGCACCAGGCCTTGACGGCCGGCAAGTGGTCGAGCGACCCGTTGCCGAGCAAGGCCTGCATCGCGCCGCATTGCGAGTGGCCGCAGATGATGATGTTGCGAATGCCCAACACTTCGACTGCGTACTCGATGGTCGCCGTCTCGCCGCCCGTCGGCGCGCCGTGCGGTGGAACGATGTTGCCGGCGTTGCGGATCAGAAACAGGTCGCCCGGCTCCGTCTGCGTAATCAGGTTGGGATGCACGCGCGAATCGGCGCAGGTGATGAACAAGGCTACGGGCTTTTGATCTTTGTTGGCCAGTTGCTGAAAAAAGTCCTGCTGGGCGGGATATTCCAGGCGGCGGAAACGGTGCACGCCGGCGATGAGTTTTTCCATGGGTTCCTCGAGGACAAGTGCGGCGGTTGCCAGGCACATCAGTTCGCGGAGCGGCAGAGCGCTCAAAGAAGCGATGCAGAGAACGACGACACAAGGGCGGATGACTAGCGCGAGAAGGGCGCGGGCAGAATGCGCCGCCTAGCAGCGCAGCGGTCCGCCGCAGCCGTTGCGGCTCGATAATTCCGCGGGCCGTGGAAAGCAGAGCGTTCCCAGCTCACCCGCGGTCGAATGATGCACCAAGAGTGGCACCATCGCCGGCGGGTGTTGCCGCTCCAGCCAGTCTTCCCGGCTGACGGGGCAGGACACCGACTGCGACTCTTCTTCGGTCGGCGTCTGGCGGGGCTGCGACTCTTCTTCCGTCGGCTGCGGCAACACCGGCAACATCACGCGCGAGGTGCTGCTGCTGACGGATCCCGCCGGCACCGCGAGCAGGCAGGACAGCAATCCCACCAGGATGCTGCGCTGCCAAGCGCGCCAGTGCTGGGAGTTGCAGATCATTGAAAATCGCCGCAAGACAGTTAAAAGAAGGTCCTCATGCGGAACTCAGTCGAAAGATTACGAACCTGTTATGTTGTCGGCAACCGGGAAAATGCCCGGCCAGCCCCTTTTTCATCAAATTGCCGACTTTTACATCAAATCACAGCCAAAAACGTGTTGCTTATTCCCAATTGAGGGGGATTCGTCCGGGCTCTAGCCGTTTAGTTCGGTGGCTTCTTCCCAGTGTTCGTAGAGTCGCGGCAAGGCGGTTTCGTGCTCGGCCAGTTCGGACTTTAGCTCCTTGATTCGCGCCCCGTCGCGTAGTACCTCTTCCGCGCCGAATTGCTGATGCAGCGATTCGATCCGGGCTTCGCGCTCGGCAATCTCAGCCTCGATTTCTGCAACCTTGCGGTATGGAAACTTGCGTTTGCGGCGCTCCTTGGGTGGCTTTCCCGCGGACTCTCCGCTGGCCGATGCCGGAGCGGGTTTCGCTGCCGCCGTTTCGGCGACGACGCTCGCCCGGGCCTCGCGGGCCAGACCCTGCTTCACGAAATGCTGGTACGTGTCGTAGTTTCCGTCAATCACGCGGAATCGCATTTCACCGCTGCCATCGCTGCGCGGCTCGACGATCAGCAGCTTCGTGGCGACCTGGTTCAGGAAGTAGCGGTCGTGGCTAACGAAGAGCACCGACCCATCGAACTCGCGAAGAGCCCTTTCGAGCGCGCCGCGGGCCCACAGGTCCAGATGGTTCGTCGGCTCATCGAGGAGGAGGAAGTTCGCGTCGGATGCCGACAAGCGGGCCAGCGCCGTGCGGTTCCTTTCGCCGCCGCTCAAGCTGCCGACTCTTTGAAAGACCATGTCCCCGGTAACGCCGAACCGGGCGAGCAAGTCGCGCCGCTGCTGCTCGACGAACTCCTTGTGCGGCGGCCGCACGGCATCGAGCACTGGCATGTCGGGATCGAAGTCGCTAAGCAACTGGTCGAAGTAGCCGCGCTTCACGCCGCTGCCAAAGATCACACGGCCGTCGTCCGGCGTCAGCTCTCCCAGCAGGCACCGCAGCAGCGTCGTCTTGCCGCAGCCGTTGGGGCCGAGAATGCCCCATTTCTCGCCGCGGAGAACGTCGAACGACAAGTCCGAGAAGAGTGGCTTGCCGGGAAAGCCTTTGGCGAGGCGTTCGACGCGAAGCACGATGTCGCCGGTCCGCGACGCTTCCGGAAACCCCATGGGCGGCGCTGCGATCTCGCGCGGCGGCGGCACGCGCTCGATCCGTTCCAGCTTCTTCCGGCGGTCCTCGGCCTGCTGATGGCGCTCGCCAAAGTGGTAGCGGCGGATGAAATCTTCCATCTTGGCGATTTCCTCGACCTGCTTTTCGTAGGTCCGCCGCTGCACGTCCAGCCGTTCCGCCTTTAGCCGCTTGTACTGCGTGAAGTTGCCCGGATACGACTCGACGGTGCCTTGATACAGTTCCAGCGTGCGGTTGGTCACGCGGTCGAGGAAATAGCGGTCGTGGCTGACGACCAGAATCGCCTGGTCCGACGCGATCAGGAATTCTTCCAGCCACTGCGTCGCGTCGATATCCAAGTGGTTCGACGGCTCGTCGAGCAGCATCAAGTCCGGCTCGGCCAACAGCAATTTCGCGAGCAGCAAGCGATTTTGCTGGCCGCCGGAAAGCTTGGCGACCTCTTGCTGGAATGTGGACTTCGCAAAGCCGAGCCCTTCCAACACCCGCTCGATGCGGTAGTCGAGATTGTAGGCGTC
>DASRJB010000390.1:0-2571 GCA_035649715.1 Pirellulaceae bacterium | reverse complement strand
ACGTTGCCGTGTACGACCGGCGGGAACTGCCGGCTCCAGCTTGGCGAGCCGGTGAACGGCGATTCCCAGACCAGCTTGCCGGTCGCGGCGTCGAGGCAGCGCATCTTCGACTGCTTGATGCCGGCCTGCGGGACGAGCAATTTCTCGTTGTGGTAGAGCGGCGAGGTGAACGAGAGATAGACGTCGGGCCAGTAGCGCCGCCAAAGGAGGCGGCCGGTGTCTTGCTCGACAGCGATGATCTGGCCCTCGGCGGTATGCGTGTAGAGCCGGCCGCCGCCGCAGACAGGCAGGTGCTTGACCGTGCCTTCCAGGCGGCGGGCCCACCGCATCCGCAGCGGCGGGGCGAGCCCCTGTTCGTTGGCGTTGGTACCGGAGAAGTTGCCGTAGTTCGTGTACCAGTCGAATTTCGCGTCGGCCAGCTGCCCGGTGATGGGGCTGCGAACCTTCCAGACTTCCAGGTCCTTCTTGGGCAGCGGCTCCTTGCCGCCAGTGGCCAGCACATAGAGATAGCCGTCTTCGCAGGGCACATAGACGCGGCCGTCGGCTACCGCGACGGGCGCTGTGATCGGCGCGCCGAACGCGGTGGCGAACGTCGCCGGCTCGCCGCCGGCCAGCGGCACGATATAGAGCTTGCCATCGAGGCCGCCGTAGATCGCGTGGTCCTTCGTGAGCACCGGCGGGCAGATCGACCCGGCCGTCGAAAGCATCGCCGGCTTCGCGTCGTCTTTGACGTTGGCGCTGCTGGTGACGGCCCGCGCGGCATCGGCGTTGGGCTGGTTGGAGTGCCGGCAGAGACCCAGACCCTGCTCGGGCTTGGTCCGATAGACGTCGCCTCCGCGGACGGCAACCGAGGCGAAGCTCAGGAGGCCCGGCAAGTGAATCGCGGTCTGCGTGCCGCGGACGAAATCGGCCTGCACCTTGCCGCCCTCGAGCTTGAGGATTTCCACGCGGCCGGCGTTGTCGCGGCGGTGCCACTGGACGTAGACATGGCCCGCGGCGTCGGCGCTTTGGCCAAACGTCGCGGGATACTCCGCGCCGTCGTAGTCGGGAATCACGCCGACGGCCGCGAGCTTCGGCGTGCTGCCTGCGTCCTCGACGAACACGGTCCGCCCGCCCGCCGGCATCACTACGGTCTTCCCTACGAGGCAAATGTCGCGCGAGCAGACAAAATGGTCCTTCCAATTCACGCGGTTGGGCCGCTCCTTGAGCCAGTCCATTCCGTTCCAGCGATTGCCGCCGAACTTGACGACTTCCTTGACGAAGTCCCAGGTCCAGGCGAGCTTTCCGTCCGGCTCGACAGCGTAGACCTGTGCCCCGAGCGTCGCGAAATAGACGCGGTCTTCGCCGGCCGCCGGCGAAGCCATGATCGGCTCGCGGCAATCGATCTCGCGGACCACGTTGCCGGTCGCCTGGTCGAGCACGTAGTAGTAGCCGGCGATCGTGCCGACGTGGAGGAATTTGCCGATCGCCGCGGGGGCCGCGACGTTGTTGCAGTTGCCCGCCCCGCCGCGGGTCGCGAACTTCCACAGGACCCTCAGCGACTGCGCATCGAGCGCCGTCACGACGCCCGAGCCGTCGATCACAAAGACCTTGCCGCCCGCCACGACGGGTGCTGCGTAGAGGCCATCCGTGAGCGGCACTGTGCCGGCCAGGCCCAGCGGCATCGTTAGGGCAGCCTGCGGCGCGTTGCCCGATCGCAGGGCGTCCCCTTGAAGCTGCGGCCAGTCCGCTCCGCTTGCGGCCACTGCAATGAGACCCAGAGCGACGATCGCCGAAAGTGCCGTCTTCACGGAAAATCCTCCGAGTTTTGGCCAGAGCTTCGCAGTGAGCCGCCTCAGCATACCCCAATTCTTGCATGAATTCATCGAGCCACTTAGGATGCACTGCACTCCCGCCCACGATCGTCCTGCCCTTGATTTTGTCGTCGGCCATGCCTCAGCTCACGCCAGTTCGCCCGCAGCGGCGACGCGGAAACATCAGCCGCCCGGTCGTGGCGATCGTCGCGTCGCTGGCTTTGCTCGCAATCCTCGTTGTCCTGCTCTTCCAGGGCCCGCCACAGCCCGGGACGACGCCTGCCACAACGAACAACACCAAGGAAGGGCAGGAGCCGCTGGTCGTCTATTGTGCCGCCAGCAACAAGAGCGTGCTGGAGGCGATTCGCGCGGAGTACGAGAAAGCCTACGGGACTCCGCTGCAAATGCAGTTCGGCGCGTCGCAGACGCTGCTGGCCTCGCTGACCGTCAGCAAGAGCGGCGATCTATACCTGCCGGCGGATGACAGCTACCTGGCGATGGCCAAGGAGAAGCAGCTCGTCGCGGACGAATTTCCGCTGGCGACGATGCAGGCCGTCGTCGCCGTGCCCAAGGGCAATCCGAAGAAGATCGCGAAGCTCGCGGATTTGCTCCGCGATGACGTGCGGCTGGCCCAGGCCAACCCCGACGCGGCAGCGATTGGCAAGCTCACCCGGCAGACGCTCACCAAGAGCGGCGAGTGGGACAAGCTGCATGCCCGCACGACCGTCTTTAAGACGACCGTCAACGAAGTCGCCAACGACGTGAAGGTCGGGGCAGT
>DASRJB010000389.1:0-5923 GCA_035649715.1 Pirellulaceae bacterium | reverse complement strand
TCGGCCAGCAATCTCGCGGCGCGGCAATTGAGATTGCCACTCTTCACTTGCCCGTCGCACGCGCCTGTGCCGACATTCATCATCACCGGAACCCAGTGCCCTGCTGGCTGCGGGAACTCCACTTATATGCAGAGCCTTGGCAACAACGGGAACTACGCCAGCAACAACGGTCCGTTCGGCAGGCGGTATGGAGCGCGGTTTGCTGAAATAACTGATGGTTTGAGCAACACGGCGCTCTTTTCCGAAATCTTGCTGGGGCCTTCGCCTGGCACGGGCACGGCGAGCCCCGGCGTTGTTCCGGCTGGCGGCCGCGACGATTATCGCGTTGCTACCGACCTGCCAACCGCAACGTGGGACACGACGGCTGATAGCGTTTACAACCCTGCGTGCGATAACCGTGGCACTGCCGCGTGGCTTTATCGCGGCAAGCAATTTTACCGGGGCGTCGTGGTCACGACTTACTATTCGCACACGCTAACGCCCAACTCCAAATTCCGCGACTGCATTCGGGGGAACGCGATTCTCGACCGGGCGCACCTCGCGGCCCGCAGCTTTCATCCGGCGGGCGTGAACCTGGTTTTGGGTGATGCCTCGGTTCGATTCGTTGCGAATACCGTTAACGAAGCGACTTGGCGGGCCGTGGGGAGCAAAGGCGACGGCGACCAGATTGGCGACTACTAGTCGATCACTATCAGGCAGAGGAAAGGCCGAACATGCAGGGCAGATGGAAGGCTGCCGCAATTCTATATGCGGTATGCCTGGGAGGCTGTGGCGGATACAGCCAGCGAGCGAATATCGAAAGAGTCGCGCCGGTATCCGGCACTCTGACATTCCAGGGGAAGCCGCTGGAGTTCCATCAGGTGATGTTTGCGCCGGAGGACGGTCGTCGCCCCGCCATGGGCGTGACCGACGCGATGGGCAAGTTCACGCTTGGAACGAATAAGCCGGACGACGGCGCTCCTCCCGGTCTTAATAAGGTTACAATCGTTTGGGTCGGCCCTCCGCCGAAAAATGATCCCGGAAACGAAGTGATTATTGAAGATGTTTCGAAGCTCCCCAAGCCCAAGATCAGGATTCCGGCCAAATATGGCAATCCGGAAACATCCGGCCTGACGCAGGATGTGCCGTCGGGAGGGCTGAGCGATTTGAAGATCGATCTAAAGTAGCGACCGTTGCGGAAGGCGCTCCGCATGACTCTGGCCCAACGTGTCTGGTTTGCACTGCTGGCAATCCCTGGGGCGACGATTGACCGGGGGTTTTGGTACTTCGTGGTCGCGGGCGGGGCGTGGCTGGTGCTGGACGTCGTGCTGGCGAAGTGGCTGTCGGCGCGGCGGATTCATGCGCGGCAGCCGACGGCGGGCCAGATGGGCCGCGAGCTGCTCTACTCTCTCAGCAGCCTGGCGGTTTACGGGCTGGTCGGCGGGTTCATGGTCTTTGCCGTCGTCAGCGGCTGGACGCCGATGTATTTTCGGATCGAGCGTTTTGGCTGGACCTGGTTCGTGGCCAGCATCTTTGTCGTGATCCTGATCCACGACGCGTACTTCTATTGGACCCACCGGCTGATGCACCATCCGCGGCTGTTCCGCCTGTTTCACCGCACCCATCACCTCTCGACCAATCCTTCGCCCTGGGCGGCCTACGCCTTCAGTCCCTGGGAGGCCTTCGTGCAGGCCGGCATCGCACCGCTGACGATCTTCACGATCCCGCTGCACCCGCTGGCGTTCTCGCTGTTCATGCTCTGGCAGATTTCGTTCAACGTCTTGGGGCACTGCGGCTACGAGCTCTTCCCAAAGTGGTTCGTCCGCTCGCCGCTGGGCCGGATTCTGAACACGGCTACGCACCACGCCCAGCACCACGAGACCAACCGAGCCAACTTTGGCCTCTACTTCAACTTCTGGGACCGCCTGCTGGGCACGAACCACGCGCGGTATGCGGAGCGGTTTGCCGAAGTGGTGGACCCTCACCCCAGCCCTCTCCCAGAGGGAGAGGGAGCCCGCATTAGCGCGGCTTCGCGGTGAACGTGCCCTGCGGCCCTTCCAGGCGGGCGACTTTGAAGCCGGCGGCTTCGACGGCCTCCCACATCGCGCGGGACGAGACCGTCTTGTCCTTCTGCGGCACGACATAGGCGATGTTCTTGGGCACGTCGGCCCGGACTTCGACGACGCCCGGCAGGGCGTAGAGCTTGCGGGCGATCTGCTTGGCGCAGTCCGCGCAGTGCATGTCTTGGACGACGATCGTCGTGTACGTGACCCGCGTCTGGGCGGTCGTCACGTTGGCGGCGGCCATTACGAGCAAACAAGCGGCGAAGCAGGCGGCGAGGCGGTGCATGAGTGGCTCCTGGAATTTCAGAATGCAGAGGTCAGAGGTTAGAGGTTAGGGTTCGAAACTTCTTGACCTCTGACCTCTAAACTCCCTACCGTCGGACATACAATCCGCGGGCGTGGACGATCAGCTGGCCGAGGGCGTTGATCTCGGTGCGGCCGCGGACGACGACCATCTGGCCCTCTTCCAGCGGCAATAGCTTGCGGGCGTCGCAGGCGGGCACGCGGTTGTCTTCTAGCGTGAGCATCACGATCGCGTGCGACTTGTCTTCGCCCTGTTTCGCTTTGCAGAACGGGCAGTTGTCGCTGGTGCAAACGTGCTGGCTGCCCTCTGCGATTTCGTGCGCCGGATCGCTGAGCAGGAACGAGGCCGACTGGCTCGACCAGGTCGGCTGGCCGCCTCCGATGCGCCCCAAAAGCGCGACTTCGCCCGTTGGCGGTGCGGCATCCGGCGGCGCTTCGCGGAAGTCGAGAATCCCGACCGCTCCCGCCGGCTCTTCGGCCAGCACGAACTGCTGGCCTAGTTCCGGATGCTCCACCTGCACTCGCGGCGCGGCCTGCTCGTTTTTCGCGCAGCCTGCAAGCAGTGCGATTCCAGCTGTCAGGATCAGCAAGCGAACCATCGGCGTAGATTCTCTCGGGGAAGCGCGCTGGTATTAGTCTCGGCATGCCGCGGCGGCAAGGTTGATTTTTCTGGTGCTGCTAGCGAGTGGACTGGGCCGGCTGCGGCCGTCAGAATGCCGCCATGAGAAATCCCTGCTTCTTTCCGCTGCTCGTCCTGAACGCCACCCTCACCTGGGCCGCCGATCCGCCGGTGCGGCCCACGGTGATCGGCCACCGCGGCCTCGTTCAGTCCGCACCCGAGAACACGCTCGCGGGTTTCCGCGCCTGCCTCGGCCTGCGCGTCGGCTTCGAGTGGGACGTGCGGCGAACGAAGGACGGCCAGCTGGTTTGTCTCCACGACGAAACGGTCGATCGCACGACTAGCGGCAAGGGGCGGCTGGCCGACTTGACCTTGGCTGAGCTGCGCCGCCTCGATGCCGGCCGCTGGTTCGACGCGGCCTTCGCCGAAGAACGCGTCCCACAGGTCGAGGAAGTCCTGGAAGTCCTCGCCCGCTCGCCGCCGGAGGCCGGCCTGCTCGCCGTGGACTTGAAGGAAGCCGGCGGCGGCATGGAAGAGGCCCTGATCAAAACCGCGCAGCAGCGGGTGCTGCTCGGCCGGCTGATCTTTATCGGCCTGACGATCGAATCGACTGACGTGCGCCGCCGGCTCAAGGCCGCCAGCCGCGAAGCGCAGACCGCGCGGCTCGCTCCGGACGAAGCCGCCGTTGCGGACGTTCTTTCCGATCGCGATGCGGACTGGGTTTACGTCCGCTTCCTGCCCGCGGCCGCGACCGTCGAGCGGATCCACAAAGCCGGCAAGCGAGTTTTCCTCGCCGGCCCGCTCGTCGCCGGCCACGAGCCGGAGAACTGGAAGCGGGCCGCCGCGCTCGGCCTCGACGCCATCCTGACTGACTATCCGCTGGAGCTGGCGCGCCAATTGCGCGGGCGCACTCCGTAACTGAATGGGGCAGCGGCAACCACGAAATTTACGAAAGACACGAAAGGGAAACCTTTGGTGTCTTTCGTGGTCTCTGCCTGCTCGACGAGTCCGTTACAGGCTTACCGGTTGGCCGTCCTGCCGGCTCGACTTCAGGCAGGCTTCGAGAACCTGCTGCGTCTGCAGTGCGATCCGCGGCCAATGCGGATCGGGCTTGCCGCCGAGGGCCAGCGCCGCGAAGTTTCGGAACAGGTTCGTCTCCTGCGAGTTGGGCGCGTTATTGCTGTATTCGGGCAGGGCAATGCGCCGGGTCCGCTCGTTCATGTTGAATTGGCAGCCGCGGACGTCGAACTGGGGCTGGCTGATCGAGAACGCCGCCTCGCTGCCGAAGAACGGCAAGACGAAATCTTCGACGTGCAGCGCGCCGCGCTCGCCGCTGACGACGGCCCACTGCTGGTTCTGCGTGATGAACGAGCAGTAGAAGGTGGCGCTGGCGCCGCCGGCGAAATGCAGCTCGCCGCTGAACTCGACGGGCACATCGGACGCGCCCGCTTGCCGCGCCGCGGTAAGCACCCGGCCGCTGGCCCGCTGCGGCGTCTGATAGCCCATCGCCCAGAGCGTGAAGCGGAGGTTGTACCAGCCGAGGTCCCCCAGGCAGCCCAGCGGCTCCAGGGTGCTGTTGACTCGGATATTTTTCCGCGCGAATTCCTCGCCGCCCAGAAAACTGAACTGCGAAGCGATCCACCGGATGCGGCCGACGCTCTGCCCGTCGTCGAGCGCCTTGCGCATCGCCGGCAGCCGGCTGCTGTGCATGAACATCACGCCGTCCATGAATTGCACGTTGGCCCTCTCGCAGGCCGCGATCATCTCGGCTACTTCGGCCGCCGTAGCCCCGCACGGCTTTTCGCAGAGCACGTGCTTGCCCGCCGCGGCGGCCTTGAGCACCCACTCCTTGCGGACGCCCGTCGGCAGCGGGATGTAAACCGCATCGACGTCGCGGCTGGCGAGCAGCTCGTCGTAGCCGCAAATCCGCGGCGGCGCGGCGAAGGGAGCAGACGCCTGGCATTCCTGGATGAACTGCTCGGCCCGCTCGCGGCTGCGGCTAGCAACGGCGGTGAGCGTGGCATTGCCGGAATTCAGAATTGCCTGCCAATTCTTGCGGGCGATCGTTGCGGCCCCCAGAATGCCGAAGCGGCAGAGTTTTGTCGTCATCTAGCGCGGCTCCTTTGCCGGGCGATTGTTGGCGGCGGGCCGCGGCGGCGTCAATCGGTGGCTTATGGTCTACAGCGAATCCCTGGCCGATCGCGTGCGGCAGGTCTTTGGCCGCCGCCGCGGGCTGACTGAAAAGAAGATGTTCGGCGGCGTCGGCTTCCTGCTCCGCGGCAACATGTCCGTCGGCATCTGGAAGTCGTCGCTGATCGCCCGCGTCGGGCCGGATGCCCATGCAGACGCCCTCGCTCAGCCGCATGTGCGCGAGTTCGATATCACGGGCCGGCCGATGGCCGGCTGGGTGCTGGTCGAACCGGAAGGAATCGACGACGACGCGGCCCTCCGCAGCTGGATCGACCGCGCCGTGGAATTTGTCGGCACTTTGCCCGGGAAGTGAGCTGCGATGAGACTCGTTGCTATCACCGCGTGTTGGATGCTGGCGGCAGGCGCTGCTCTCGCTCAGCCACGCGTAACGCCGCTCATGAAGCTGCCCTATAACCACCCGGGCCTCGTCGTCGATCTGGGCGTCGGCCTGTGGGCCTGGCCGGTGCCGTGCGACGCCGACGGCGACGGCGATTTCGATCTTGTAGTTTCGTGCCCCGATAAGCCATCGAACGGCGTCTGGCTGTTTGAGAACGCCACGGGCGAGACGGCGATAAACAAGCTGCCGGTCTTTAAGCCGGCCCGCAAACTGAGCAGCACCGCGCACTACGTCATGCCGAGCTATGTCGCTGGCGGCCTGCGCGTGCTGACGCCCGGCTTCGAGCATCCGAACTTCACCAGGACCGGGCTGGCCGAAAAGGTGAAGCTGCCGATCGCGGCCAGGTTTCATCAGCCGCGGGGACCGCAAACT
>DASRJB010000388.1:0-7253 GCA_035649715.1 Pirellulaceae bacterium | reverse complement strand
GGTGCAATTCGAGCGGCAACACACCCGGCCATTCCCGTCGGTACGCGAGTATGCACTCTTGTATGCCATGAACCGCGAGCGGATGGAGCGGGCCAAGGAGGACATCCTGATCATGGCGCCGGGGCCGATCAATCGCGGCGTCGAGATCACGCCCGATGTCGCCGACGGTCCACACAGCGTGATTCTCGAGCAAGTGACCAACGGTCTGGCCGTGCGGATGGCGGTGTTGTGGCTGACGATGGGAGTGAACTAGGCACACATGTCTCGACTTCTCATCACTGGTGGCCGCATCCTCTGTCCCGCGCAGCGGCTCGATCGAACGGCCAATTTGCTGATCGAGGACGGCAAGATTGCTCAGCTCGATGCTCAGCCGCGCGGCGATGATCGGATCATCAACGCCGCCGGCAAGATCGTCGCACCGGGCCTCATCGACCTGCACACGCAGCTCCGCGAGCCGGGCTGCGAGGAGGACGAGACGATCGAGACTGGCACGGCGGCGGCGCTGGCCGGCGGCTACACCTCGATCGCCTGCCTGCCCGAGACCGAGCCGCCAATCGATACGCCGGCCGCCGTGGAGTTCGTCCGGCAGAAGGCGGCCCGGGCCCGCAACTGCAATGTGTTCGTGGTTGGCTGCGTCAGCAAAAACCGCGAGGGCAACGAGCTCGCAGAGATCGGCTCGCTGGTCGAAGCCGGCGCCGTAGCCTTCAGCGACGGCCTGCGGCCGATCCACAACCCCGACGTGCTCCGCCGGGCCCTCGAATACTGCCTGATGTTCAACAAGCCGATCCTGAGCCATCCGGAGGCCCGCGAACTGTCGCAGGGCGGCGTGATGCACGAGGGCCGCGTCTCGCTCGTCCTCGGACTGACCGGCATGCCGCCCGCCGCCGAAGACGTGATGACCAGTCGCGACATCCGCCTGGCCGAGGCAACCGGCGGCCGGCTGCACCTGCTCAACGTCACGAGCGCCGTCAGCATCGACCTGATCCGCCGCACGAAGTCGCGGCAAGTGCCGATCACGGCCGCTGTCTGTGCCGTGCACTTCGCCCTGACCGACGAATTGCTCCGCTCGTTCGACGCCCGCTATAAGCTCAACCCGCCGCTTCGCTCGCAGCAGCACGTCGAGGCCTGCCTGGCCGGGCTCAAGGACGGCACGATCGACGTGATCGCCAGCGGCCACTCGCCGCGGGCCGCCGAGAAGAAAATGCAGGAGCTCGATCTGGCTCCCTTCGGCATGTCCGCCCTGGAGACGACGCTGGCCCTGACAATCACGCGACTGATCGAGCCGGGGCATCTCGACTGGATCACCGCCCTGGCCAAGCTCTCGACGAATCCGGCCCGCGTGCTCGGTCTGAAGAAAGGCACGCTGAGGCCCGGCGCCGACGCCGACGTAACGATCATCGATCCCCGCGTCCGCTGGACCGTTGATCCCGCGCGGTTCTGCTCCAAAAGCGCCAGCACGCCGCTCGCCGGCCAGGAACTCCACGGCTGGGCCTCGCACACTATCGTCGCGGGCGAGGTGCGGTATCGCGTGGCCAGCTCGTAGCACTTCTAGAACGCCGAACCCTCAGGTCCGCGCACCGCGGCCAAATTCGTCGCGCTTCCAGGGAGCGACCTTGCGCTTGCTCAGCTTGTCGAACCAGGCGAGCTCCTCGGCGATACCGGCGGCCAGGTCCGGCTGCTTGAGTTCCGCCGGCAGCACGCCCCAGGCGTACGTCTCGACCTCGTAGTGCTGGCAGGTCGTATGCTTCCTTGCGGCGGCCAGGCACTGGACGATCTGCTCCTGCGTCGAGCAGAGCCGGCCGAATTCCTGCAGGTAGATCGGCACGTGAAAATGGACCCGCCACTGGCCGCGGGGCTCGTTCGTTTCGGCCTCCAGGGCCAGCTTCAGGTCCTCATAGAAGATGTTGTCGCCGTCCCGCTGCACAACCGTCTGATGGAGATAACGGTCCTCGGCGAACTGCGCGAGCTGTTTGATGGCCTGGGCCCGCGGCGCGGCGGCCGGCGGCTCGAACAGGTCGAGGTCCATCCGCAAGGCTGCCGAGACCTGAATTTTGCCGACGCCGATCCCAGCGGCCGCGTACTTCTTGAACACGTCTTCCTGGTCCTCAAACATCACCGCCGCGTGACAGACGTCGTGGCAGACTCGGATGTGCTGCCGGACGATCTCGGCGTCTGGGCCGCGGAGCAGCTGCCACTCTAAGAAGTGCACCAGGTCGTCGGCGAACGAAAACACGCAGCCGGGCTCGGGCTCGAGGCACAAGTAAATCAGTCGGCCCTCCTCTTCGTGCAGCTTGTGCAGCCACTGGGCCGCTTGCAGCAGCTGCCCGGCGGCGGCTTCCAGTTCGCCGCGGTCGGGGCAGGGCGTGCCCCAGGCGATCGGCAGCGTCGAAATGCTCCCCTCCAGTCCCTTGGGCAGAATCGTGTCCTGAATCTCGACGAGCTGCATCGTGTAGTGCAGCCGCTCTGGCTGCCACCATGTCGGCTCGTACACGCGGTGCTTCACAACCTCCTGGTGAAAGTCGCCGTAGGGAAAGCCGTTGAGCGTGTAAGGCACCAGGCCCCGCTCCGCGAGCCACTGGCCGAACCGCTCGACCTCGTGTTTGGCGATCAGCTCGTCCGCCGCCGCTGCCGAGAGCCACAGGCCCACGCCCATCGGCCCGGCCGGGCTGTACCGCTCCTTCACCGCCAGCGCGTGCCGCTCCAGATTCGCCCGCGTCTCGTCGAGCGTCCGCCCGGCGTGGACGTTGGTGCAATACCCGGTGGCGTAGGTGTTTGCGGGGCTGGGCACGAAACGACTCCTGCGGACGCTGCTGACTACGCAAGCGTCCGAAAAGTCATTCTACTCGATCGGCCGGGCCTGAACTGGCCTGCCTCTTAGGCGGCGTCGCGAGCCGCGTCGTCGATCTCGTCGAGCGCCGGATCGATCAGCTTGAGCGTGGCTTTGCGCGAGATGCGGCGCTCCTGCACGAAGCCGCGCTTGCCTTGCTTCAGGAAGCTGTAGAACAGCGCGGCGGGACCGGTGGTGAATTGCTCTTCAAGGATCGCCAGCACTTCCTGCCAGCGGAGGCCCTGGCGATAGATCACGCGATAGGCCTCTTTGAGCTGTATCACGTCGGCAGGCGAGTAGCCGTTGCGGCGAAGGCCGACCTTGTTCAGACCGACGACCTGCGTGAAGCCGCCGCCTTCCACCATGACGAACGGCGGCACGTCCTGGGTGACCTTGGCCAGGCCGCCGATCATCGCCAGTCGGCCGATGCGGCAGAACTGGTGCACGCCCGCCGCCCCGCCCAGATAGGCCCGGTCCTCGATCGTGACGTGACCGCCGAGGAGCACGTGGTTGACGACGATGCAGTGGTTGCCGATGCGGCAGTCGTGACCGACGTGCGAGCCGACCATGAACATGTTGTTGTCGCCGATCATCGTCGCGGCGTCGTTGGACCAGCCGCGATGCATCGTGACATTCTCGCGCAGGCGGTTATTATCGCCGATGACCAGCGCGCCTCCCGGCTGATGCTCGTGCAGATGCTGGGCCTTGCCGCCCAAGACGGCGCCTTCGCCAATAACATTGCTCCTGCCAAGCGCCACACGAGATTTGACAACGCAGCGGGCTTCCAGCGTGCAGCCGTCGCCGATGACTGCGCCGGCTTCGACGACGCAGAACGGGCCGATGCAAACGTTCTGGCCCAGGTGCGCAGAGGGATCGACCACGGCGGTGGGATGAATCTGGGCCACGGCGGTCCTTTCAGGCGGCGGGCGTCATGCCCACCGGCGGCAGCGATGCAGGTCCGTGTAGTAAGGGCCCGGCCGCTGCCTCGTGCAGCGGGGCGGACGCTGGCAGCGGCCGCCAGGGGTAGTGTCCTACCGTCAAATCGGCCCACGAGTGGGGGGCACTTTTGACGCGCGGTGCGGATTATGCCGTTTTTGGGGAACTTGTCGAGTTCGGTTTTCGCTGCTCGAGCGGCGGAGTCGCTCACGGCGACTGCTAGCGGCATCCACTCACGATTCGCGCGGGCGATCCTTCTTCGACTCGGGTGGCTTGGTGCAAGCGGGGCCGCCGCCCTGCCGGTCGATTTCCGCATCGCTAAACTGCCAGGCGCAGATCGGGCAGTACCAACTCACCGACGCCTTCAGCGGCACGATATGCTGGCGACAATTGGGGCAATAGATTTCAACCGAGTCCGCTTGGTCCATAAGCTCTCGCAGCGATTTCCAGGGTCGTGCGGTTAGCCGCAAATCCACCATCGTGCGGCAAGCCGACTCAACTTTAGCCCGATTCGCATCCTCACACGTGATGACGGCAGGCTCAGCTATGAATGGTACCGAAATTGTCCGCCGGCGGGTGCTTTACGCCGGTAACGTGCAGGGCGTCGGCTTCCGCTATACCACCCAGCACATCGCGCAAAGCTATGCGGTGACTGGGTTTGTGCGCAATCTTTCCGACGGTCGTGTGGAGCTGGTTGCCGAGGGAGAACCGCCCGTTGTGGAGGCCTTCGTCGCAAAAGTTGCCTCGACAATGGCCCGCTATATTCGCGGCGCGGAGTCGGCGGACCTGCCGCCGACAGGAGAGTGGAAGTCGTTTACGATTGCCCGCTAGGCGAATAAGCTGTAAGGCCTAGAACCAACGACCTGACAGCATCGTAAAGGCCGTGTACCGCCGCACTTGCGGCGACGCCGTTGGCTGTTGGCTCGCCGACTACTCGGAATCCCTCGCCCATGAGCTTGCTTGCCTCGCCGCTACTGTTTGCAGACTTCTTCGACCGCTTCCGCATCCAGTTGGCCGACCCGATCGTCAACTGGCTGATCCCGGTGTGGATTCTGTGCATCGGCGCGGCCGCCGGCCTCGCACTCACGGCGGCCATCTGGGGAGTTCTGAAGCTGCTCTCGCTGCTTCCCGGCATTGGCACACTGGCCGATGCACCGGGGCCGCGGCGGCTGGCGACCGCGGTGCTGACAATCCTCTTGCTGGGTCTGGCGGTCGGTCTTTACCTGACCAACGTGCCCAACGCGCAAGCAGCGCCGCTTCTGGATCGCATCTGGGCTTTGGCCGGAGCAGCGCTGGCCTGCTGGGTGCTGGCCACCGCGCTGGTCACGCTGGTCAGCCGGCGGGCGCTGGCTGAAACGCGGATCGCCATTCGCGAGGGGGTGCTGTGGCCGCTGTTCATCACCGCGCTGGTGATGACCGGCTTTGCAGTGTTCGGGCTGTTCATCGTTCGCAAGCCGACGGAGCTGCTGGAGTCGCTGGTCCGCGGCCCGCAGCTCGCGCTCGAGGGTGACGCAACGATGACGCGCGACCTGGCAGCTCCGGCCAATCCGGTCGAGGATCCGGTCGAGCAGGAGGTGCCGGTCAATTTCCGCCGCGACGAGATTCGCGGCCTGGTCTTCAAGAGCGACCAGCGCGTGAAGCTCCGCAGCGAGCCGACAGGCTCGACCACCGACCCGTCGCTGGTGCTGACGCTCGACATCCCTGCCGGCGAGTCGAAAACGTGGCGCCGCGAACAGACGGGCACGACGCCCTTCCGCGAGCCGGTGATCACGAAGCTCTACGCCAAAAACCAAGGCCTGGCCAAGGCGACGCTGCAGATCACTCCGATCCGCGAAGTGGCCACGCCCGAGATGGTCCTGGTGCCGATCATGGCCGTGGGCATGGCCGCGATCTTCTTCCTGTACCTGCTCCAGCGGGCCGCCCTGCCGAAGCTGGCGGCCGTCGCCCTCTCGACGGCCAAATCCGACATCGCGCAGCCGCTGTACGCCATCCTCATGGCGATCGGCGTGTTCTTGCTCTTGCTGTTCGTATTCATCCCCTACAACACGTTCGGCGACGACATCAAGCAGCTCAAGGATTCGGGCCTGAGCCTGATCCTGGTGCTGTGCGTATTCCAATCGGTGTGGGCCGCCAGCTCTTCGGTTGCCGACGAAGTCGAAGGCAAGACCGCCCTCACCGTGCTGTCCAAGCCCGTCAGCCGCCGGGACTTCATCCTCGGCAAGTTCACCGGCATCGCCTGGTCGGTCGGCCTGATGTGCGCGATATTCGGCCTGCTGCTCTTGGTCACGGTCGCCTACAAGCCGATCTATGACTTCCGCGAAGGAGGCTACGAGATCAACCACCAGCAGCAGAACCAGGACCCGACCTGGCACGACTGCCACCGCGAGATGGTGCAGATCGTCCCCGGCATCGTGCTGGTTTTTCTCGAAACGCTGGTCATTGCCGCCCTGAGCGTGGCGATCTCCACGCGGCTGCCGGCGCTGGCGAACTTCATCATCAGCTTCTCGATTTACGTGCTGGGCCACCTGACGCCGCTGCTAGTGCAATCGCAAGTCGTGGCCAATCAGCTGCCGCCGGTCATCTTTTTTGGCAACCTGATCGCCACCGTGCTGCCCGTCCTGGACCACTTCAACATCCAGGCCAGCGTGGCGGCAGGCGTGCCAGTGCCGATCGTTTACTTGATGTGGTCGCTGGTCTATTGCATTCTCTACAGCAGCGTCGCGATGCTGCTGGCGCTGACGCTGTTCGAGGACCGGGACTTGGCCTGATTGGGCCCCCTGGTTGGCGGGCACGAAACGCGCGTGTTCTGCGATTCTCCGCCGCAACTACTGACGCATCATTGACTTGCGGCCATTGGGCTGGAAACCGTTAAGTAGTACTTATTAGTGTTAGAGAATTGGTCATAACCCGCGCGTCGGCCCAAAGCCGCGGGTGCGCGGCGATCCGTGATCGCCTTTCGCTGGCAGGCCCGCATCGTGCCTCTAGATGATTCGATGCGCACAAGGGAACATTTATTCCCATCTGGTCGCAGCTTTTCCGGAATTGTTTCTCTTGACACGCGACCCGGCTGACGATCGCTCCCATTGCCGGCTGCAGAAATGGCCGATAGACTCAGAGATTCGCAAATAGGTCAACGATTATCGCCGGCGGGAACGCCGTGTCGTAACCGCATAGCGGACAGGAGTTTGCGTCATGGCACACAAGAAAGGTCAAGGCTCGACCCGCAACGGTCGCGACAGCAACCCCCAGCGCCGCGGCGTCAAGCGTTTTGGCGGTGAGCGGGTCGTCGCCGGCAACATCATCGTTCGCCAGTGCGGCACGAAATTCCACGCCGGCCGCAACATCGGCATGGGCAAGGACTACACACTCTTCGCCCTGGTCGATGGCACCGTGCGTTTCGACCAGGAAGGCCGCCGCGTGAACATCGACCCCGCGGCGAATTAGCCTCGCGCGGAAAAATCCAAGAACCGAAGAACCGAAGAACCAAATT
>DASRJB010000387.1:0-3132 GCA_035649715.1 Pirellulaceae bacterium | reverse complement strand
GAGGAAGTGGCCCGGCGGCGCGAGCGAGAAACCCGGTGGCAAGAGCGCCGCGGTCGCGCCGAGTCGCAACTTAGCTCCTGGTTGGAAGAGACTAGAAAGCCGCACGCCGCGGCACTGCGCACGGCGAAGATCGGCTCGCTCCCTGTGGGAGACGACGAGAAGAAGTTACTCCAGGAGCAGCCGGATTCGGAAGCTGCCAAAAAACTCGCTAAGAAGCACGAAAAGGCCCTGGCAATATCCGATGAGGATTTTCGTCGCGTGTTCAGCGAAGAGCAGCGGCAGAAGTGGGATGCGCTGAAGAAAGAGGTAGCTGACATCCAGCGCGAATCGCCGCCGGCCCTGCCAACGGCGCTGGCGATCACCGATACCAGGCCGGAGCCGGCGGCTACGTTTCTGCTACAGCGGGGCGACTTCTATGCCAGGCAGGAGCCGCTGGAACTGGGATTCCTGACCGTGTTGACTACCGAAAAATCACCCGCCGAGTATTTTGCCGCGGCCCGCCGCGATGGCCCGCCAGGCCGCAGCACGCTGCAGCGGCGGGCGCTGGCCGACTGGATCACCGACGAGAAGCACGGGGCGGGCGCGCTGCTGGCCAGGGTGATGGTCAACCGTATCTGGCAGCATCACTTCGGCGAAGGGCTGGCGCGGACGGTCAGCGATTTGGGCGTGCGCAGCGAGCGGCCCACGCATCCGGAGTTGATCGAGTGGCTGGCGCACGACTTCGCCGCCGGCGATTGGCGGCTGAAGCGGCTGCACCGTTTGATTCTCACCAGCGCGGTATACCAGCAGGACACCTCGTTCGACGAACGGCGGTCCGCGGTCGATCCCGACAACCGGCTTCTCTGGCGGCGGCGACCGCAGCGGCTGGAGGCGGAAATCCTCCGCGACGCCGTGCTGTCGGTCAGCGGCACGCTGAACTTGAGGCCCTACGGCCCGGCCTTCAAGCCGCCGATTCCCGCCGAGGCGATCGTGGCACGGAACACCAAGGACCCCTATCCACAGGACGCCAAGGACATGTCCGATACGCGCCGCCGCACGGTCTACATGTTTCACAAGCGAGTGGTGCAGAACCCGCTGATGCAGGTTTTCGACGGGCCGGACGCAGCGGTGAGTTGCGGCCGCCGCACCACGACGACCGTCGCGCCGCAGGCGCTGGCGCTGCTCAACGACCGGCTGCTCCGCGAGCGGGCGGCGGATTTCGCCCGGCGGCTCTTGGCCGAATGCAGCGAGGAGCCGGCCCAGCAGGTCGAGCGGGCATTCTGGCTCGCCTTGTCGCGTGCGCCTAGCGACAGCGAACGAGCCGCGTCGGTTACATTCCTGGAAAGTCAGCGTCGGCAGCGGGCCGAGCGCGACACCTCGGCGTCGACGGACGACGTGCGACTGCAATCGCTCGCCGATTTTTGCCAGGCGCTATTTGGCGCCAACGAGTTTGTGTACGTGGATTGAGAGGCCAAAGCCATGACACGTCGCCAACACCAATCCTGCGGACGATTCACATGGCCGGCCACCCGGCGGCAATTCCTGGCGCGGGCCGGCGCGGGACTGGGGCTGCTCGCGCTGAGCGACCTGCTAGAGCCGGCGACGGCCGCAGATCGACAGCCGCCGTCCGCCGGTCTGATGGCCCCGCGGCCGCCGCACTTCGCACCCAAGGCCAAGAGCGTGATCTGGCTCTTCATGGAAGGGGCCCCGAGTGCCGTCGATTTGTTCGACCCCAAGCCCGAGCTGGACAAGAGCGACGGCAAGAAGATCGAGATCAATGTTTTCAACGGCAATCCGGGCCCGCTGATGAAGTCCCCCTTCAAGTTCCAGCGGCACGGCGAGTGCGGGGCCTGGGTCTGCGACCAGTATCCGCACGTCGCAAAGCACATGGACGAGATTGCACTGGTGAAATCGTGCTTCACTGAGTCGAACGACCATGTGCCCGCCTTGTACCAGATGAATACAGGCGTGGCACGGGCCGGACTGCCGACGGCCGGCGCCTGGGTCACCTACGGGCTGGGGAGCGAGAACGGGAACCTGCCGGGCTTTGTTGTGCTGGGGAACAACCAGGGGATCAAGGGAGGGCCGCTCAACTGGAGTGCCGGCTTCCTGCCGACCGGCTACCAGGGGACGCTGTTTCGCTCCGAAGGGAGCCCGATTTTGAACCTCCAGCGGCCCGGCGGCGTGGGGCGTGAAGACCAGCGAGCGCAGCTCGACCTGTTGGCCAGGCTCAATCACGAGCATCTTCAGTCACATGCCGGCGAACCGGATCTGACCGCCAGGATCGAAAGCTTTGAATTGGCCTACCGGATGCAATTGGAGGCCGCGGACCTGGCCAATTTTGCGCAGGAAACGGCTCAGACCCAGGAGTTCTACGGACTCAACGACAAGACGACTCGCTCCTTCGGTGGCAAATGCCTGCTGGCGCGGCGGCTCGTGGAGCGCGGCGTTCGCTTCGTGCAGGTCTACAGCGACGGCGAATGGGACGCGCATGCCGATCTGAAAGGGAATCACACCGGCCACTGCGCCGCCACCGACCGGCCGATCCACGCGCTCCTCACCGACTTGCGGCGCCGCGGGCTGTTGGACTCGACGCTCGTGATCTGGGGGGGCGAATTCGGCCGCATGCCCGTGTCGCAAGGGGCCGGCGGCCGCGACCACAACCCCAAGGGCTTTCTCCTGTGGATGACCGGGGCCGGAATCCGCGGGGGCGCTAGCTTCGGCGAGACCGACGAAATCGGCTACAAGGCGGCAGTCGATCCGGTCACCGTCCACGACCTGCACGCCACAATGCTGCACCTATTGGGCATCGATCACAAGCGGCTGACCTATCTGCACAACGGCCGCCGCTACCGGCTGACCGACGTGGCCGGGAACGTGCTGACGAAGATACTGGCATGAAGCGCGTCAGTTGATGATCAGCGGCCGCGGCGTTTCGTCGTCGCCGTCCCGCCGCTCCCATTCGCGGCGGATCTCGCCGAGACCGTAGGCGCACATCTCGAAGTGCAGGCTTAGCCGTGCCAACACGTCGGCTGGCGCGTCCTCGTCGCGATCGCTTTCGATGCGGCTGGCGATATAGTAGGCCCGCTTCCCCTGCTGCGTGTAATCGATCAGAAAGTCCTTCTGGTGAACGTCACGGAGCCGCGGCAGCGC
>DASRJB010000386.1:0-21506 GCA_035649715.1 Pirellulaceae bacterium | reverse complement strand
GCGTCCTGGCCGTCCCGCGGCCTAACGTCGCGGTGCTGGCCACCGGCAACGAACTGGTCGAGCCCGGTGAAATGCCCGGTCCCGGGCAGATTCGCAACAGCAACGGCCCGCTCTTGGCGGCTCTCGTCCGGCAAACCGGCGCGACGCCGATCGACCTGGGCATCGCCCGCGACGATGCAGCCGATCTGCGTTCCAAGGTTTCCGCGGGACTGGCTCACGACGTGCTCGTCCTCTCCGGCGGCGTTTCGGCCGGCGTGCTCGATCTTGTGCCGCAGGTCCTGGCCGAGTTGGGCGTGCGACAAGTGTTTCACAAAGTCAACCTGAAGCCGGGGAAACCGCTGTGGTTCGGGGTCCACCCGCGCAGCGCCGGAGTGTCCACGCTGGTCTTCGGCCTGCCCGGCAACCCCGTCAGCACGCTGGTCAGCTTCGAGCTGTTCGTCCGTCCGGCGATCGGCGTCCTGAGCGGCCGCGGGCCGATCGGTCTTACGAAAATGCGCGGCAGGCTGTCCCGCGAGCATCGGCAGCGCGGCGAGCGGCCCGCCTACTGGCCCTCCGCGTCACACATCGCGGCGACCGGCTGCGAGGTGACGCCGCTGGCGTGGAAGGGCTCGGGCGACTTGCGAACGCTCAGCGAAGCCAACGCGCTGGCCTGCTTCCCCGCCGGCGACCGCGTCTTTGCCGCCGGCGAAACGATCGAAATCCTGCTGCTGGACGATGGCCTGTCGGCGGGCCCAGGTTCCGGTTGAGCTCGCCGCCGGTTGCTCAGCCGATAGTGAACATTGGCATGGTATTTGCAGTATCGTTCCCATTGGCGCGCGGGCTGCCATTTTTGCTGACCGGTCGCCGTGCCCGTCCGCTGTTTCTCAATTTGGTCGTTGCGCTCAAAGGCGGAATCGCCGCCCCTGGCGTTCGCGCGGAATATAACGATAACTCGCGCGACGGGCTTCTACTGCTTCTAACTCTTATGTGAGCGATCCACCCGTATCGCGTCGGAAGTGCTGAACTGCCAGAGAGTTGGGATCGCCGGGGCGACGCGAGCGGCAGAAAAAATCGGCCATTACTATACAGTTATCGTTATATGATCCGGAATCCACTATGGCCGGGAAGGTCAGACCAGGTCCTGCATGCTGGACAGGCCGATCGGCTCGCGGCAGTGGAAGGGTTCGCCGTATGGGACGCCGATGCATTTGCCAAAATAGGCGGCTTCGTCGCGGAGCTGGTCGAGGAAGGTGGGCGCCGCGGAGGGGCGGCCTTCGATGAATTGGCTGGCGTAGCAGCGAATGGCGGCGAGCTTCTGTTCCCAGAAGGGGCTGATGTCGAGGATAAAGGCCGGCTGAGCGGCGAGCTTTAAGTGGACGCAGTAGTAGTTGTAGATCCGCTGCGGGTGCCAGGGCTCGCCCGGCATGTCCGTCTTGGTCAGCTTGGACCAGAACCGGGCTCCCTCGACGAGCTGCGTCGCCGCGACGTGGTCGGGATGGGCATCGACCCAGTAGGGGGCGAAGAGCCACCGCGGCCGAGTCTGGCGAATGACGCCCGCCAGCTGCTTCCGCGCATCCAGCGTCGCCTCCAGGCTGCGATTGGGCAGGCCGAGGTTTTGACGCCAATCGAGCCCCAGGATCTTCGTCGCCGCAGCCGTCTCGGCCGCGCGCTTTTCCAACGAACCAAACGGCGTTGGCTCGCCGCTCGTCAGATCGAGGACGCCGACCTTTTTCCCCTCCGCCTTGAACTTCAGAATTGCCCCCGCCGCGCCCAGTTCGGCATCGTCGGGATGCGGCGCGATCACGAGGATGTCGAGCATGGGGATAGTAGGCAACTCGCTCCGCGCGTTGCCAGGACGATGGTCCAATCACCAGCATCCGTATCGAGGCCGCATCGGCCACTCGCGGAGCGAGTGGCCCACATTATATATTCGCCTGATGCCTACGGAATCCCCGATGATTGAGGTTGCCAGTGCCCAGCGGCCACTGTTTTTGGGCTTCGATGTTGGCGGGACGAATATCAAGCTGGGCGTGGTCGATGACGCGGGGCGGCCGGTCTGCAATACGAAGATTGCGACCGAGGAGGAGCAGGGTCCGCGGGAGGCGGTGAAGCGGGCTAGAGTCGCGGTGGACGAAATGCTGGCGACCTGCGGGCTGAATATCGGCGACCTGGCGGGAGTCGGCCTGGCGGCGCCGGGGACGATGGACATACCGCGGGGCATCTTCCTGCAGCCGCACAATCTGCCGCACTGGCACTATTTCAATATCCGCGACTGCGTGGCCGAGGCGTTCGGCCTGCCGACCGTCTTTGCCAACGACGCCAACGCCGCGGCCTATGGCGAGTTTTGGGTCGGCAGCGGGCAAAAACATCACAGCATCATCATGCTGACGCTCGGCACCGGCGTCGGCGGCGGCATCATCATCGGCGACCTGTCGGTGGACGGCGAAAACAGCCACGGCAGCGAGTGCGGACACATCATCATCGACAGCTCGCCGCTGGCCCGGATGTGCGGCTGTGGCCAGCCCGGGCACCTGGAGGCTTACTGCAGCGCGACGGCGCTAGTCGATCGGGTGCAGGATTTGATCGACGGTGGCCGGCCGACGAGCCTGCAGGCCCGCATCACGCCGCAAACGCCGCTGACCGCCCTGATGATCGCCGAAGAGGCCGACCGCGGCGATTCGCTGTCGTTCGAGTGCATCATGGAACTGGGCACCTGGCTGGGCCTGGGCATTGTCTCGCTAATGCACACGATCGATCCCGGCGCAGTGATTCTCGGCGGCGCGATGAACTTTGGCGGCCACGAAGATCCGGTCGGGCGGCGCTTTTTGGAGCACGTTCGCGGCGTGGTCCGCTCGCACGCCTTCCCGATCCCCGCCCAGAAGACGACGATCGACTTTGCCGAGCTGGGCGGCGACGCCGGCTACATCGGTGCGGCCGGCATCGCCCGGCTGGCATTCCACAAGCGCTAGGGCTGCGGCCAGCGGACGCCTTGCTTGTTCAGTTTCTGGAACACCGCGGTCGCCTCGCCGGCGCGGCCGGTCGATTGCAACCGCCACGATTCCAACACAGCAAAGTGCGAGCTGGCCGGATGCAGGCGGAGATCGATTTGCGACTCGCGGCCCTCGAGCGTGCCGTCGCCCAGCCGCCGGGCGATCTGCTCGGCCGCCGCGGGGTCGGCGTAGCGCAGCATCATCCAGTCGTCGGCGGCTACCGCGCGGGGAAACCGCGCTAGCCGCTGCTTCGATAGCTCCACGGCCCGCTTGAAATCGGCGTGGGCCAGGATCGCCGGGGCCAGCGGCTTCTGGTCGAGCGCGAGGAGCAGCGTCTCGTAAGGCGTGAGGTGGCGGCGGTATTTCTGGGCGAATTGCCGGTAGGCGGGCGACTTCGCGACGTTCTGCGCGTGGACGCGATAGAGCAGCGAAGAGATCAGCGTCTGCTCGGTCATCGAGCACTCGTGCGTGCGGACCGCCTCCTCCGCCAGCTTCAGCAGCTCCTCCGCATCCGGAGGCGAGTCGGCGGGCGACGCGGACCTGGCCATCAGCGCCCCCCAGGCCGCCATCTGCGCGGCGGCCAGCGACCGGTTCCGCTTGTCGCCGGCCGGCGCGGCTCGCCAATGGTCCACCAGCTTGCGGCTGGCGGCCTGGGCCGTGGCGACCGTCTGCGCTGTCTTCTTGTCGTAATCGCCGGCCAGGTACTTGAGCGTTTCGGTGACGGTTTCCTGCGTGTCGGGATGCGCGTCGTCGATCTGCCGCAGGATTCGCTCCAGGGCCGCATTGTCGTCGAGCAGGGTGTAGAGGGCGGAGGCCTGGTCGTAATTCGAGCCGCGCTTGGGGGCCAGCAGGATCGACTTGTCGAAGTACTGCGTCGCCTTGGCCAGGGCGGGCGAGGTCTTCAGCCGAGCGATCACTTCGTCGCGGCCCGCGCCGTCCCGGTAGAAGAATCCCAGCAGCCCGCCGCGGCCAACCGAGTGGATCAGCCGCAGGTCGATCTGCGTCGCGAAGGCGTCGGCCAGGGCCACGTCGAAGTAGAGGTCGGCGGCGTTGATCATCAGCACGCTGTTGTCGGGCTTGAGCGAGACGGCCCGATCGAGCAGCCGGGCAGCCTGCCGCAAGTCGGTGGTGTCGCCGCGGGAGTGGAACAGGCCGCTGTAGCAGAGGGCCGCGTCGTTGAGCGACGACATCGACTCGGGAAACGAGGTGTACAGCTCGGCCGCCTGCCGCAGGTTCTGCTCGGCGGCCTTCTCGTCGCCGTCCTGCAGCCCCTTCTGGCCGCGGGCCAGGGCCAGCGACGCCTTCACGTCGGGGTCGCCCGGCCGGGCGCGGTTCAGCCACGCGATCTCGTCGTCGAGATCGAAAAACAGCAAGGCTCGCAGCTCGGCCGCTTCGTACTTGTGGTCGTCCGACGTGGCGTTGTTATAGATGTGCTCGACGAGGTTCCGGGAATCCGTCTCCGCGCCGACTTCGCGGAGCGTCTGGGCCACCGCCATCCGCAACTCGAAATTGTTCGCCGCGCGAAACAGGATTTCGTCGAGCAGCTTCCTGCCCTCCTTCGACTTTCCCAGCCAGTAGTAAACCTTGCCCAGGTTGAGCTTGTACTCGTCGGTGTCGCCGATCGCGTTGCCGAGCGAGAGGAAGGTTGTCTCGGCCTGCTGCAACTCGGCTTTCCGCTCGGCCGGATCGCTCAGGCCCTGTGCCCGGTAAAGCTGCACCACGCCGAAATCGAGGGCGACGGGCACGACCCGCGACGCCTGGCGCAGCGCGTCGCGCTGCTTGGCGACTTGCGGGTCGTTCTTCACTGCCTCATCGATCTTTTCCGCGACCATCTGCTGACGCTGCTCGTCGCTGGCCGCGTCGTAGCGGCGGCGGAAGGCCTCGTTCCTTTCCAGGACGTTGATCTCCGTCTCCTGGGCCTGCTTATAGGCCGCCTCGAAGGCTTCCTCCGCGGCGCGATACTGGGCCATCCGCGATTTGCAGTACGGCGCTAGCAGTGCGTGAGCTTCATTGAACTTGCCCTGGCTGAGGTGCCGCTGGCCGAGGATCCGCGCGCCCTCGGTGTCGGCCAGCTTGTCCGCCAGCGGCAAAAGCAGCTTCTCGCACCGCTCGAAATCGCCTTCCTGCTCGAGCGCCTGCGCCAAGAGCACGGTCAGCTCCAGGTCCTGCGGCGCGCGGGCCTGCAGCTTTTCGAGCAGTGCTCGTTTCCGCGCCGCCGAGGCCGCGGGATTCTCGTCGAGGGGTTCGGCCGCCTTGAGCAGCGACACGGCCAGCGGGCTCTGCCCGGCGGGGACGAGCTCGGCCAGCGTCAGCGCCCGGTCGTGCAGCGCCTGCGGGCCGGCCGGCCAGCGCCCCATCTGGTTCAGTGCGGCGGCCGACTTGAAGACTTCAAAATAGTCGCTGGCTTCAGCGCCCGCGGGCGGCGCGGCGAGCCACTTCTCCAGCCGCTCGCGGGCCGGCGCGGCCTGCTTCGTGCGGCCCAGCGCGAGTTTCTCGAACTCCTTGGCAGCGCCGGCATGCTCGCCGGCGGCGATGCTCTGTTCGGCCGCGGCCAACTGGCGAAGGGCGACATTCTCGGGCGAGTAATGCCACGCACAAAAGGTCCCGCCGCCAAGTCCGGCAATCATGCACGCGGCCAGGAGCGCGTTCCAAGCCTTGGCCAAACCCGACAGCCGCGTCTTCCCCAGGAAGTAGTAGCCGCCGCCGGGCGCGTCGGCCACGCGATAGGCCGCCACGGCAAACAGCGGAATGAAGAGCACGCACCAGCAATAGGTCGTGACGTACGTTCCCGTCTCCTCGTCGTAGTCGCGGCGGCCATAAATGCCGGTCCCGATCCCGTTCACCGTGTGCAGGGACGGGGCGGTTTGAATCGGCACGAGGTCCGGGAACTTGTCCTCAAGCGAGAAGGACGACATGCGCTGCTCCCACGGTGAAATTCGCGCGCGAATGTTCGTTCGCGACGGCGGGTCGGTAGGATAGAAACCATCCAAGCATAGGTTACGGGATGCACGGCCCGCCCACAGTTCAGCGCGGCATATCCCTCGCAATCGCTGCGGCCATCGGCCTGGCCGCCCTGGCGGCGAAGGCGGGTCGTGCTCAGGACGGCGACTGGCCGCAGTGGCGCGGGGCGGCGCACGACGGCCACGCCCCCGGCGAGCGGCTGGCCGATTCCTTCCCGCCCGCAGGTCCGCCGGTCCTGTGGGCCCGCGAAATCGGCCAGGGCTATTCGGGCTTTGCCGTCAGCGGCGGCCGCGTCTATACGCAGTCGCAGTCGCTCTACGAGCAATCGGTGCTTTGTCTCGACGCCGAGACGGGGCGGACGATCTGGTCGTATTCCTACGGCTGGCCCTACGACGGCGGCGGGCTCTATCCCGGACCGCGATCCACGCCGACCGTCAGCGGCGGGCAGATCTATTTCGCGTCGCCGCAGGGCCTCGTCGGGTGCCTCACCACCGCAGGCCGACTGGTCTGGTCGGTGAACATCAACGAGCTCTTCGGCGGCCGCGGCACCGACTTCGGTTATTCCTGCTCGCCGCTGGTGGTGGACGGACTCGTGATCCTGCCGGTCGGCGGCGAGCGGGCCAGCGTCGTGGCCCTGAGCACCGCGGATGGCGCGACCGTCTGGAAAGCGGGCTCGAATCCTGCCAGCTATTCCACGCCCGTGCCCATCGAGTGGCGCGGCCAGCCGCTCGTCGTCGCGCTCCTGCAGAATTCGCTGGCCTGCATTCACCGCCGCACGGGCGAATTGTGGTGG
This sequence comes from Pirellulaceae bacterium, assembly GCA_035649715.1. Taxonomy (GTDB): domain Bacteria; phylum Planctomycetota; class Planctomycetia; order Pirellulales; family Pirellulaceae; genus CAYLLN01. The sequence continues at coordinate 14,783 of DASRJB010000386.1, read as the reverse complement.
GAGTTGCCGCTGTCGCAGGGCTACGACGAGCACGCAACCGCGCTCATCTACCGCGAGCCCTACCTGCTGAAGACCGGGCCCTTTCACAGCGGCGCGACGCTGCTGGAGCTCAAGCCCGATGGGGAGCGCTGCCAGCCGCAGGAAGTCTGGTTCAACGAGAAATTGTCGAACGACGTGGCCTCGAGCGTGCTCGCCGGCGAAACGATTTTTGGCTTCGACCTCCGCGAGGCCCAGTCGCGGCTGAACCGGCCGTCGCGGGGCGAATTTCGCGCGCTCGACTTTCTCACGGGGCAAATTCGCTGGTCGTCGGCGGAACCGGGCCACGCCCAGATCGTCGCCGCCGACGGCAAGTTGATCTTGTTCAACGACCGGGGCGAGTTGATTCTCGCGCGGGCCTCGAGCGAGCGATACGAAGAGCTGGGCCGCGCCGCCGTCTTTCCGGGCGAAGTCTGCTGGACTGCGCCGGCATTGGCCAATGGCCGGCTCTACCTGCGCACTCCGTCCCGCGCGGTCTGCCTCTACTTGGGGCGCGAGCCTCTGGCGATGTCCTCGCCGCTGTCGGTTCTCGATGCGGCGGGCGGCGCGCGCTTCAATCCCGGCGTGCTGTTGGGCGGCGAACGCGATTATCCCGCGACGCTGCCGCAAACGACCGATTTCGGCCGCTGGTACGCCTGGTGTTCGGCCGCACTGCTTTGCTGCCTGCTCGCGAGCGGTGTCTGCCTCTGGCTCGCGCCAAAGAAGCGAGCGTGGATCGACGCTGCGTTTTGGACAGCCATTTTGTTGTGCGGATTGGCCGGCAGCGCGGTACTGAACCGGGTGCAGCCTCTATATGTCTTCACCTGGCCGCTGGCGCTGTGGGCCGCATTTCAGCTGACGATCAGCCGCAGCTGGTCAGTTCGCAACTCGCCGCTCGTGAGCTGGCGGCGCGGCTCGTCGTACGCGGTTGGGCTGGCGTTCCTCGGCCTGGGCGGACTCTATTTTCATCTCTGCCGCCGCCTGGGGCTGGCGATCGAGTGGGGATTCCTGGCCGGCTTCCTCGGCGCATTGCCCTTCAGCGTGTTGGCCGCGGCTTTAGCAGGAGCCGAGCGGCGCAAATGGCTGCTGGAGGCCTCTGCGCTCTTTGCCTCGTTTGCGGCGTACTACTGGTCCTGCGTCCTGTTCCTCTGGTGGCGGCTGGGCCCGTAGGGTGGGACCAGCGAGCGGGGCGAGCGCCGGCCCACCATCACCCGTTCTCTTCGGCTCCGGTGTGCCGTCGGCCGCGGCGGCCTCGTCACACCCTACGCATCTCACTCGTTGACGGAATCCAGCGTCTTCACGGGATCTTCCTGAAAATGCTTCAGGCGTTTGGCAAAGAGCTTGTTCTCGGGCGAAAGTTCTGCGGCCTTGCGGGCGGCAGCGACGGCGGCGTCGCGGTCGCCGCGCTGGAAGTGGACCTCGGCGAGCGTGTCGTGGTACGAACCTTCGTCGGGCGCGGCCTTCACGGCCCGCTCGGCCAATGCGAGTCCTTCGTCGAGCTGCCGCTGCGCGCGGGCGCAAATCCAGGCCGCGTTGTTGAGAAACGTCGGGCTGCCTGGAAACTCTTCCAGCACACGCCGGTGGGAGGCGATCGACCGCTCGAAGACCTGGTCGGCGATGGCCCGCAGGCCGGCCCCGTCGAGCTTCGGCGTCAGATCCACCGTCAGCCGCACGTCGCCCGGCAGCAGCTTCTCGCAGCGCTCCAGTTCTGCCGCGACCTCTTCCGCCTTGCCGCCGGCGAGCGCCGCCCGGGCCCGCACCTTGTGCATGATCTGCGGCAGCGAGAGATAGCCCTCGGCCTCCAGAAAATTGCTGTTGCTGTTCAGGATGTGCAGGTGCAGCTGCCGCCAGCAATCACAGGCCCGCTGCGGCTGCTCCTCGTTCACCAGGTTGCCGACCCGCTGCGCGGCATTTACCGAGATCGACGAATCGGGCAGTGCCGTCCGCCGCACGATCTCGAATTGCTCGGCGGCCAACTCCTTCAGTCCGCGCTCCTGTAACCCCAGAGCGATCGCGTAGCGAACGTCGGGCGCCAGGGCCGTCAGCGAGGCCAGGCGCAGCGACTCTTTGCCTTCCTTTTCCTGACCGGTCTTCGTCAGTGCGTGGCCGTGCAAATACACTACCAACAGATCGCTGTTGTCCGGCCCGGCCAGCTTGCCGTATTTGGCCGCAGCGGCGGGCCAGTCCTCCAAGGCGGCGGCCACATCGGCGGCCTGACGCGTGGCGGCGGCGAAATCCTCCTCGCCTTCCTCATACAGTTTGCGGGCCAGCGGCAAGTCGCCGCGCACTCGGATGATGTCGGCCGGCAGCATCAGGTTCGCGCCGCGCTGTCCCTGTGGCAGCTTGCGGGCTTCCGCGGCCGACCGCTCGACCAGGTCGCGCCAGTTGGCGGGCAGCTTGCCGGCCGGCGGCTGGGCAGTTACCAGCCAAATGGCCTGAGCGATGGCTGCTTTGCGGTCAGCCAATGGATCGCGCGTCGTAATCTCGGTGAACCAGGCGGCGGCGAGCGATGCCTGCGTCCGGGCGAGCCCGGTGAACGCACTCGCCGGCTGCTGGCCCGAGGCGAGCGCCTGCTCCAGGGCGGCGAAGGCTTCGTCGTACTGATCGAGCTGCCAATGCAAAGTGGCCAGCGCGGACCAGCGGAAGCCATTTAGTCCTTCGGCGGCGGCAATGGCCCGCAGCGTTTCCGCGATTTGCTTGGTCTGCTCGATCCGGCCGAGCTCGCGCAGCTGCCGGGCAACCTGCGCCGCGAGGCCGAAGCGAACCGACAGCTGCTGATTCACGTCGCCCAGGCCGCCCGGCAGCGAATCGAGCCAAGCGCGGTCGAGCTTCTTCTCGGCGGTCACGCCCACGAACTCCAGGGCGTCATGATGGCGGTGCTGCCTCATCAGCAGGGCGTGGGCCTGAACGGGATGCGTCTTCTTGAGCACCGCCAACCCTTCCTCGACCCGCTCGGCGATGAGCAGCGCCTCGGCCAGCCGCCACGCGCTGGCGGCCGTGGGACTGCTCGCCGGCTGGCCAAAGGGATCGGCCGGCCCGATCGGCTGCGGCTTGTCGGCGATTTTGTCGATGTTGGCGGCCTGCTTGAGTAGTTCGATGGTCCGCTGGAACTGCGTCTCGTCGCGGGCCAGGTCAAAATACGCGGCGGCGAATGCGTCTGCGTCGGAACGATTCCCGCTCCCTTTCGGAGCGCTTTGGGCCGCAACTGCCGCTTCGGCGAACCGCCCGCTCTCGGCCAGCACCTTCGCTGCGAAGAGAGCGTCGCCCGCCTTCTGAGCCGCATCCGCCGCGGCAGTAAAGTCGCCTTTGGCCCGCAGGTAGAGCGCCAGCCGTCGCCACTCATCCTCCTGCGGGTCCGCCGCCAAACGCTGCCGCACTGCTTCGATCTGCGACTCCAGCCGCTGGGTGAGCAGCAGAAAGGTCGCGAGCTGGGTCAGGCCGGCTTCGTTGACGGCGGTCAGCTCCAGCACCTGTTCGGCCTGGTCGAAGTCTCCCTTGGCCAAGAGCGGGCGGAGGAGCTTGCCGGCGTCGGCGGAGATCGCCGTCGCCAGGTTGCGCCGTTCATTGGGATCGGTCTCGCGGCGGACCAGCGAGAGGATCACGGCCCACTGACCCTTGTCCTGCAGCGCCGTGAGCGCCTGCCTCCGCAGCGCGGCAGACCCCGCGTGGCGGAACTGGTCGATGAGAATCGCCACATCCGGGGGCGTATCAGGCCGCAGGCCAAAGCGGATTTTGTCGAGCACCGACGCGGCCCGCGTGCGGACCTCCGGGTCGGTGCTCTTGAGGGCCGCTCTTAGCTGCGTCTCCGCGGCGGGCCCCGCCTGCCACAGCCACTCGGTCGCCTTCTGCCGGACATCGAAACTGTCGTCCCCCAGCCGCCCGATGGCCGCGGCGATTTCTTCCGCGGTCGGAGGCGCGGCGGCCGCCTGCCCCCAAGCGACCGGGGCGCTTACCAGAAAAAACAGGAAGGCAGTGGCCATCGATTCACTCCGCGAGTGTTAGCGCGTGAAGCTACCTCAACATATCGCAGCCAGCAGGAGGCGACAAATCGCGATCTCCCGTCAGCCGGCGATCTGGCTTTCCGTAGGATGAACGACGATACTTGAGAGCGAAGAGTTTCGGCCTGCGGGACGGGGGACTCATGCACTGGACCGATTATCTCGCGCTGGGCCTGTTCGCCGTCGCGGCGATCGTTGTCGCTGCGCGGGCCTATCGAGCATTCTTCGGCCGGTCGAAAGCGGGCTGCGGCAGCGGTTGCGGTTCGTGCAGCAGCAACTCGGCCGAGCCAAAACGCGGCAGCCTCCTCACCATCGGCTCGCCGCCGGACGCTACCGCGCCCTTGAATCGCGGCGGTTGAGCTCGTCGCGGATTTCGGCGGCCAGCTCGTATTTCTCGGCGGCGACGGCGTCGGCCAGCTGCTCCTGGAGCGTGCGGCCGACGCGGAAGTGCTGCCGCAGCGACTCGCGGAGCTCGATTAGCCGCTGGACCAGTTCGTCCTCGTCGAATTCCTCCTCGGCTTCGTAGTCGACGAAAACTTGCCGCATCTGATCGAGGCCCTTGGTGATCTCCTCCACGGCGGCCTCGGCCCCTTTGTCGCTGAGGGCGGCGAGCGACGCGGCCTGCGTCCGGTGGAACAGGACGAACGGGCGGTACTGCTCGTGCGAGAGGGTCCACTGCTCGTCGGGCGAGTGCTTCTTGCAGAAATCCATCATGCCCAGCGTGTGGTCGGCGTCGAGCACCGCCCGCTGGAATTCGCGCAGGGCCAGCCAGCAAATCCGGCGATGGTAGTACTGCACGAACTCGCGATCGGCCTCCTCGCAGTCGTCCTCGGTCATGACGTATTCGTCGCCGTTGGCGAGCGTACGGCCGATCAGATAGTCGTAGTACGAATCCGCTCCCTGCGGCCGCTGGCCGTCCGGGCGGCCGGCCGTCTCGAGCTGCAGCATGCCCAGGTCCAGCCGCATTTGCAGGACTTCGCGGCCGTCGTCCCCCTTCTTTTTCCGCACGCTGATGCCGTGGGGATCGTAGGGCCAGTCCCGCAAAATCCGGTCGATGTTCTCTTTCCTGGGCATCTATTGCGGCCGGTAGCGGCGTAGGTTTTTCAAGAACTTTGATGGATTATACACCGCACCATCCCCCGTGGGCAGGTTCGTTTTTGAGGGCTATAGGGCGTTTGCGACGGGTCGCTCCGAGGACGCTGCCGCCGTAAAATTCCCTGACCCCGCCTCCGATCGAGCGAGACTCATGGCCGCACCCGATCGCCAGCAGCAAATCGCCCAGGCCGAGGAGATTCTCGGCGACCGCCTGTCGCAAGTCGGCTTCGTCAAGGGACTGTTCTTCGGCCAGTACCTGGAGGGCCGGCTGCTGCCTTATCCTGACCACGCGCGCGATCCGGAAACGACCGACCTGGTTGAACGGTTGCGGAGCTTCTGCACCGAAAAGATCGATCCCGTGGCCATCGACCGCCAGGCGGAAATCCCGCGCCCGGTGATCGAAGGCCTGGGCCGGTTGGGCGTCCTCGGCGCGTGCCTGCCGAAGGACTGCGGCGGCCTGGGCCTGTCGCAAACGGCCTACTGTCGGATTCTCGAAGTGCTCGGCGGCCACTGCGGCAGCACGGCCCTGTTCGTCAACGCGCATCACTCGATCGGCCCGCGGGCGCTGGTGCTGTTCGGCACCGAGGCCCAGCAGAAAGCCTATCTGCCGAAGCTGGCCAGCGGCGAGTGGATCAGCGCGTTCGCCCTGACCGAACCCGAAGCGGGCAGCGACGCCGCCAACGTGCAATCGACCGCGATGCCGACCGCCGACGGCCGCGGCTACACAATCAACGGCCAAAAGCGCTGGATCACCAACGGCGGCGTCGCTCAGGTGCTGACGGTGATGGCCCGCACGCCCGTCGAAGGGAGCCACACGACAGTGTCCGGAAACGAAGCGTCGAAGATCACGGCGTTCATCGTCACGCCTGACATGCCCGGCTTTCAGGTCGTCGAGAAGCGGATGGAAAAAATGGGCGTCCGCGGCACGGCCACGGGCCGCCTGGCGTTCAACGACATGTTCGTCCCGAAGGAGAACCTCCTCGGCCAGCTCGGCAAGGGCCTGAAGGTCGCGCTGACCGTGCTCGACTTCGGCCGCACCACGTTCGGAGCGAGCTGCACCGGCGCGGCGAAGTTCTGCGTGGCCCGCGCCATCGAACACGCCAACCGCCGCGTGCAGTTCGGCCAGACGCTCGGCAACTTCGAGCTGGTCAAGGAGAAGCTGGCCCACATGCAGGCCGGCGTGTTCGCGATGGAGGCCTGCACCTATCAAACCGCGGCCCTGATCGACTCGGGCGAAGGCGACTTCATGCTGGAAACGGCGATGCTCAAGGTCTTTGCGACCGAGACGCTTGCCAGAATCCTCCGCGATACGTTTCAGCTGCATGGCGGCCTGGCTTACTTCACCGATCAGCCGCTGGAGCGGATGGTCCGCGACGCGATGATCAACACGATTGGCGAAGGGGCCAACGAGGTGCTGCGGGCCTTCACGGCGCTGGTCGGCATGCGCGACGTCGGCCTGGAGCTGCAGAGCATCCGCGACGCGATCTATTCGCCGCTGGGCAACGTCACGCGCCTGTCGCGGTTCGCCGGCCGAAAGCTCGGCTCGCTGCTCGTCTCGCCGACAATCCCCGTCCGCAATTCGGAGCTGGAGCCCGAAGCGGCCGAGCTGGGCCGGCTCGTGAATCTGCTCGGCAGCAGCGTGCAGCGGCTACTCGTCACCTATCAGCTGGGAATCGTCGATCGGCAATATCAGCTGGGTCGCGTGGCCGACGCGGCGACGGAGGTCTATACCAGCAGCTGCGTGCTGAATCGTCTCGATTTTCTGCTCCGCAACAGCCACGACCACGATGGCGGCCTGCGGCTGGACCTGCAGACCGGCCGCCACTATCTCCGCACCGCCCGCCGCCGCATCAAGCAGTCGCTGGCCGCCTTGTGGGACAACGACGACGAAGCCACCACGGCCCTCGCCGACCGGATGCTGCGCTCGTAGCCGACGCTGCCAGCGTCGGCGGCTGAAAGGTCCGCGCTACGAGCTGCGGGCCGCCGAGCGCAGCCGGTCGATAGCGTTGCGGTAGCGGTTGTGGAATTCCAGCGCCGTCCAGGCCAGGTACAAGTTGCCGCCGATCGAGAAGAACAAGGCAAACAGCACGACGACAAACATCCCCCAGCCCTCCTTCGCCGGCAGCGCCGGCGGAACCGCCCCAGAAGTCAGCGAGCCCGTCGGATTCACGGTCGGCAGCGTCGCCGCCACTGGCGGCGGTTGCATCGCGATTCGATTGTCCGCCGCCGACAATCCTTGCGGCTGACCAAATCCTTGCTGCTGACCATAAGCCGCATTCGTCCCATACGTCCCATTGGGCGTAACGCCAGGATACGCGCGCGAATCGGCGACCTGCTGCGAGGCCGTCCCGCCGAAATTCGAGCGCGGCGGCTCCAGCATGTTGTTCGCGGGATAGTTGTTGGGCGGCGCCGTCGAATATGTGTTCGTGGCCGGCGGCGAAAACGCGCCGGGCCGATTGTCCACGACCGGCGCTGGCTGCGGCTGCACGGTTGCCGGCGGTACGCTCGCCAGCGGCATGGTCGCCTGCGGATTGGGCCGCGGCATTGGCCACGAATAATCGCGCGGCGCGACGGGGCCGCCGGGCGCTGGCGGAATCTCGACGGGCGTTAGCGCCGTGTTGTTCGGGGTAAAGCCGCCGCCGGTGGCGGGCGGCGTCTGAAACTGCGAGCGCGGATTGTCGGTCGGCAGTAAGTTGATCGAAGTCTGCCCGCCCGTCTGAAACGGGGGCCCTGTCGGCACGAATGCGGGCGCCTGGGCAGCGCCGGCGATCCGCGGCGGATAGTCCTTCTGCGTCATGGTCACGATGAACCGGTCCAGTCTTCCGGCGGACGGGTCGATCGGCGCATAGATCTCGTCGCCGGCGGCCAGCGACCGCAGCATCGCCAGGTCGATCTGCACGTAATACGACTGCTTGCCTTCGGCGTCGGGCTGCCAGCCGTAGCGGAGGTTGCGGCTCTGCTCGGGGGTGCTCCGCGCGGGCCAGAGGATCGTGGGCGGCGAATCGGCCGCGGTCAGCGTGCGGTCGGCCATCGCCCACCGCGACGCCGAGAGCAGCAGCTGGCGGAAGGCCGCCTCGCTGGTGGGCGCGTGCACGGGCTTCGTCATGCCGATGCGGATGCACAGCCGCTGAAGCGGTCCGGCGTCGGCCGGCACTTCGCTGTGGATTTCCTCGCCGCCGGCGACGCGCAAGAGCAGCTCGGGCTCGATCTGGATCGTGTATTGCTGCTGCTTGTCGGAGGTCGTTTCGACCTGGTAATCGACGCCCGCCGCGGCGAGCGCCACCATCAGCGCGACTGCGTTCATCGCTCGTACTCCCATCCTTGGATGCGGCCGCACCTCCGTGGACCCGGCGGCAGCCGCGGTAGCATAGCGGCGAGCGGGACACTGGGCAAAGAGGAAAAACGGCGGCGGGTGCGCCAGCCGCCGCTACCTTCGGCGTTTTTTGCCGTGGTGCTGGTGTTGCTTTCCCGGCTGGCCGGGCTGGTGGTGCCCGTTGCCATCGGCGGGCGGCGTGCTAGCAGCGGGCGGCGGAGCGGGCGGAACGGTTTTGGTCGTCGCGGGCTCGGCCGGCGCAGCGCCGGTGCTCGCGGCAGCAGCGGCCGGCGCCGCAGCGGCGGCCGCGGCTGCCGGCGGGGGCTCCGCGCCTCCAAAGCCGCGCCAGAACATCCAATTCGAGCGGTCCATCTGGCTCAGCTCCCGATGCACGAGGCGCATTAATACTTGCAGGAAGACGACGACCATCGGGCCGACGAGAATGCCGACCGGGCCCAGGGCCTTGATGCCGCCGATGACGCTGAGCAAGGCCAAGAGCGGATGCAGGTTCGACTGCCCGTGCAGCACCAGCGGCTTGATGACGTTGTCCGCGCCGGAAATGATGATCGCGCCATAAATCGCCAGTCCGACGGCCGCCCAGGTCGCACCCTGATAGAAGTAGAGGTACAGCGAGACGGGAATCCAGACCGCGGCTGCTCCCGTGAACGGCACCAGGGCCAGGACCATCGTGAGCAGCATCAGCAGGGCCACCGAGCCGCGCAGGCCGCAGACGTAGAAACCGACGCCGGCCAGAACGCCCTGGGCCAGTGCCGAGAGGAGCGTCGCCGAAACGATCGCCCGGCAGGCGCGGTCGAACTCGGCGACCAGCTCGCGGACGTGCTGCTCGTTGAGCGGCGAGACGCGGACCAGGCCGTCCAGCATCCGCGCGCCCTCGGCCAGCATGAAGAACAGGGCCACCATCATGATCAAGAGGCCCGCGATCAGCTTGACGATCAAGACGATCGTGTCCCCGCCCAGCGAGAGCACGGGCCCGGCGGTGGTCATGATCGTGCGGCGGAGCTGCTCGACCTGCTCGTCGGTCGGATTGGCCCACTCGGCGAGCCAGGCCTTGTACGTTCCGCCCAGCAAGTTGCGCTTGAACTCGCGAAACTCAGCTGCGGCTGTTTGCAGGGCGTTGTCGGCCTCGACCGAGCCGGTCTCGGCTTTGTGCAGCGCCTCGAGGTTCGCCTTCAGCGCCGAGACATCGGCGCGGGCAAAGCCGGTCTGCTGCTGCTGCTCCTTGATCCACTTCTCCAGTTCGTCAACACGCTGGAGCAGGTTGTTGACTTCTTCGGACTTGATGTCCAGCGACTCGCCCTTCAATTGCAGGTTGCGCCACCGTGTGAGTTTGGCTTCGATCGTCCGCACGTCCTCTTCGCGCGGAATTTGCAGACCCAAATCCCGCCGCAATTCGTCGAGCTTTGTGCGGACGTTGGCCAGCTGCAGCTGATCGACCAGCGACAGCCCTTCCAGCGAGGCCGTCGCGATTACCACGCCGATCGGCAACAGCACGATTAACGCCACCAGACCCGTCGTGATGCCCGCCGCGACGTAGCGATAGCCGCGGCACTGGGCCAGTATCCAGCGATAGAGCGGCTGCACGACGACGCCGAGGAGCGCCGCCACGAACAGCGGCACGAAGAATCCCGACATCACCTGGTAAAAGATGATCGTCAGGAAAATCAGGATGCCGACCAGGATCAGGAACGAAACGAAGCGGGCCATCGGGGCCTTCTAGGGTTAGCGTGCGCGCACTGTCTGCTTATTCGTACGTCGCGCTGCTGCCTTGGATTCTAGCAAAATGCCCAACTGCGAGAACGCGAGATTTGCCGTCATTCTTCACGCCGCCGCTTCAGCCTGTCGATCAGGGCCGCGGCCAGGATCACCGCGCCGAGCACGACCGGCTGCCACTCGCCGCCGAGGCCCAGCAGGTTCATCCCGTTCTGCACGACGGCGATGATGAGCGCTCCCAGGAGCGTGCCGAACATCTTGCCTTCGCCGCCGGCGAGCGACGTGCCGCCGACGACCACCGCGGCGATCACTTGCAGCTCGTAGCCCTTGCCGAAGGTCGGCTTGCCGCTGTGAAACAGCGAGACCTGCATCACGCCAGCCAGTGCGGCCAGGGCGGCCGAGATGACGTACGACAGCGTCACGACGCGATCGACGGGCACGCCGGAGAGCCACGCGGCCTGGCGGTTGCCGCCGACGGCGTACAAGTAACGGCCGAAGGTCGTCCGCTTCATCACCACGTCGGCAATCACGTAGAGCAGCAGCATCAGCACCGTCGTGTTCGGCACGCCGAGGTCAGCGCCGCGGCCGAGCCAGCCGATCGCCCGCGGCACCTGGTCGATCGTCTCGCCGCGGGAAACGATGGAGGCCGCCCCGCTGGCGATCGACATGACGCCCAGCGTGACGATGAACGGCGGAATTCGGGCCCGCGTCACGAGCAGACCGGTGCAGCCGCCGATCGCGCCCGACGCGGCGATGGCCGCCGCGGCACAGAGCACAACGGCCGCCGCGCCGGCCTCGACTCCGCCGCAGTAGTCGCGGATCAGCTTGGTCATGATGATCGCCGCCAGCGCGATCAGGCTGCCGACCGACAGGTCGATCCCGCCGGCGATGATGACCATCGTCATGCCGATCGCCACGATCGCAATGTCGGACACCTGGTTGACCACGTTCACCAGATTGGCCGTCTTGAGGAAGTTCGGCCACCAATAGCTGGCGGGCGCGACGACGCGCGCCCCCGCCAGTGCCGGCCACCGCTGGCCGAGTTTGTCGAATACGCCCCAGGCGCGCGTCACATTCGTCGCGCCGATCGCCTGTGGCGGCCGGCCCGCGGCGATCGCCTGGTCAATCGCCTGCCTCGCATCCGCCGGCTGGCCGCGGACAACCGCCACGCTCGCGCCGCCCGCCGCCAGCATCTCTTCCGCGGCTGCGGCAAACTGCGCGTCCTCGGGCGTGCCGCCGACGACGATCAGCACCCGCTGCGGCCTGGGCGACTGCGCCAGGATCCGGCGAGCGAGCTGCTTTCCGCCGCTCGCGCCCGTCGGATGCTGCTCGGCCAGCGTCGCGACCGAGAGCGCCGCGCCGAGCAGCAACAGCACCAGCAGCGTCGTGTGCTCGCGCAGAATCTTGGAAAGCACGGTCGTATTGCTCGTTTAGCCCGTAGCCGGAGGCGCAGTTTACTCGCGGGTAGCCGCCGTCGCCTCCGGCTCCGGGTTAAACGACATCTAAACACCAACCGCCCTGTCACTTCAATTCCGGATCGTTCTTCGCATCCGCCTGCCGATACAGCGCGGTCGGAATGAGCTGGAACTTCTCGACCGGCTCGCCGGCGAAATGGGCCAGGATCGAGCGGGCGGTGGTGACGCCGATCTGGTCGGGGTGCTGAATCGGGTCGGCGTAGATCTTGCCGTCGCGGATGGCCCGCTTGCCGGGCAGTTGTCCGTCGAAGCCGATCAGCGTGATCTGCTCGGCCTTGCCGGCTTTTTCGAGGGCGGCCCGCGCGCCGAGCGCCGACGGGTCGTTGATGGCGAAGATGCCGACGAGGTCGGGATGGGCCTGGAGGGCGTCCTCCGCCGCCTTATAGCCCTTGGCCGTATCGCCGTTGCCGGGCAATTCGGCGACGATCTCGATCTGGCCGGCTCCGGCTTTGGCGTTGTGCGCGGCGAGCACCTCCTTGAATCCCTGCACCCGCAGCTGGCACGACTCGACGTCCTTGTAGTCCAGGATGGCGATCTTCCCGCCGGCCTCGCCGAGGGCTTCGATCATCGCCTCGGCCGCCTGCTTGCCGCCCGCGAGATTGTCGGTGGCGATGTGCGAGACGACCTTGGCATTCGCGGCCGTGCAGGCGATGTCGGCCGTGAAGACCGGTATCCCCTTGGCGTTGGCCTCTTCGATCACCGGGCCGATGCCGCTGCTGTCGCACGGGCAAAGGACGATCGCCGCATAGCCGGCCGAGATGAAGTCCCGCACCTGCCGCTGCTGCGTCGGCAAGTCCTCGCCGCTGACGACCACCGTCTCATAGCCGGCCTTCTTCAGCTCCGCCGTGATGTTGTCGCCGATGACGCGGAAGAAGGGGTTGGTCACCGTCAGCACGGAAACACCGACGGTGCCTTTTTTCGGCTCCCCCTCGAAGCACCCCGCGACAACGACCAGCATCGCCCAAAGAATCGAGCCCCCGATGGTGAGCTTCCGCTCGCTCATGGCCGTCGCCCTTTCGCTTGGGTTTGTGACGCTGGGCGTCATCCTAGCCCCTGTTCAGTCGCGAAGGCTGAACAGTCCTCTTTCGGGTGGATGGTCTGTGGGCCGCGAAACCCTAGTGTTGCTAGATCTATGCGCCATAAACCATTTGCCGATTTCAACTTAAGTTGAATAGTCACGAGCTGCATTTACATTAGGGTTTGAAGCGTTAGAGACCCAAAAATGAGCCGCTGAACAGGGCGCGCACGCGAGTCAGAGACAACCGATTCCCAATCTCCGCTGCAACGCGATCCGTGTAAGAAACATCGAAATAACCCCCACTCGTCAAGCCGCCGCGCGAGCGCACTGGACACAAATGTATAGATGCGCGGGCCGTTCCGTTTATTCCCAGACGCTTCGTCTTTTTCTCCGACAGGGGAAAGCCATTCTGCGACCTATCCTTTCAATACACGACGGCCCGCAGGCACGGAGGTTCCCATTCACGGGACGCGTGCCACGCTATGCCGCGCCGCTATCCGCCTGGGCCAATCAACTTCAACGCGAGCTTCGGGCTCACGTGGCGGCATGCCTATTCGCTGTGCCGCGACCCGCTGGGCTTCGTTAGCTGGGCCGCCGAAACTTACGGCGACGTCGTCTTCTACCGGGTCTTCAACTACGTCGCCTACCAGGTCAACCACCCCGACCTGATCCGCGAAGTGCTGGTGACCAAGGCCCGCAGCTTCCTGAAGGCAGACCGGCAGATGAACATCATCCGGCAGGTCGCCGGCGACGGGCTGCTCTCGGCCGAAGGCGAGCTCTGGATGCGGCAGCGGCGAATCATGCTGCCGGCGTTTCAGACCGCCGCGGCCCAGCGGATGGCCGAGATCGGCCTGAAGCTCGCGCAGTCGATGATGGACGACTGGGAGCCGGGCGATGAAATCGACATCGACGAGGCCTTCATCACGCTGCTGATCCGGATCGTGAGCGAGGCGTTTTTCGCGGTTGAGACCGACCGCGAAGCCCGGTGGTTGGGCGAGCAGATGAGCACCGTCTCGCGGGCCATGCTCGACCAGATCTCCTCCGTGGCCTCGTTGCCGCCCTGGGTGCCTTTCGGCACGCGCTGGCATCAACAGCGGGCCCAGACAGCGCTCTACCGCTACGTGGACGAGGCGATCGTCCACCGGCGCAGCGACCAGACGCGAAGCCGGGATCTGCTCTCGGTGCTGCTCACCGCGGTGGACGAAGAGCAGGGCCAGCGCGGCATGAGCGACACGCAGGCCCGCTGCGAAGCGATGACGATGTTCTTCGCCGGCCACCACACGTCGGCCGCCGCGCTGACCTGGACCGTTTATCTACTCTCCGAGAATCCCGGCGTATACGAGACGCTGCTGGCCGAGATCGACCAGGTGTTGGAGGGCCGGCCGCCGGAGCTGAACGATATTCCCCGGCTGCCCTACACGGAAATGGTGCTGAAGGAGTCGATGCGCATCTATCCGCCGGCCTGGGCGCTGTTCTCGCGCCAGACGGTCGAAGAAGTCGAGCTGGGCGGGTACGAGCTGCCGCGCGGCGCGTGGGTCTTCATCTATCCCTGGGTCACGCAGCGCGACCCGCGCGTGTTTCCCGACCCGCTGCGTTTCGACCCCGAGCGGTTCGCTCCCCAGCGGGCCAGCGCGATTCCGACCGGCGCGTACTTTCCCTTCGGCCTGGGTGCGCACTCCTGCATCGGCACGCGCATGGCGATGACGACGCTGATGCTGGTGCTGCCGGCCGTCTTGCAGCGCTTCAAATATCGCCAGGCGCCGGGGCAGCGCCCGCCGATCCCGGAGCCGCTGGTCTCGATCCGTCCCAAGCGCGGCCTCCGGATGATCGTCGAAGCCCGGCCGAATGCTGTTCCGGTGGGTGGCACTGGCGTGTCGCCAGTGCCAAACGAAGCGGCGATCGTACGCGCTTGAAAGCCGCGATCCAACAGGCCATTTTCAGCGCGGCCGGGCGCCACTGGTGGCACGGGCGTTTCTCCAGTGCTCCCACCGGCCTTTTTTCGATAACGGTTGCCCAGCGAACGAGCGCGGCCTGGAACTTCCTGTTGATCGAAAATGGCCCATTGGCACACGCCTCGGGGCGCGCGCTCAGTCTCCTTCGCTCGCACTGGCGAAACGCCAGTGCCACGCGGCGCGAGC
>DASRJB010000385.1:0-3288 GCA_035649715.1 Pirellulaceae bacterium | reverse complement strand
TGGAGGCCGGCGCCGACGATTTGAAGCGCGAAGGGGACGGTTTCCAGGTCATTTGCCCGCCCGACGCATTTCAGGCAGTCGGCGATGCGCTGGCCGCCGCCAAAATCGACCCCGACAGCAAGCAGCTCAGCCGCGTGCCGACCAACACCGTCGAGATCAAGGATGTCGCCACGGCCCGCACGGTGCTGGGCCTGATCGAGGCCCTCGACGATCACGACGACGTGCAGAACGTCGCGGCCAATGTGACGATTCCGGATGAGGCCTTGGCGGCGATCGCGGCAGGTTAGACTGGACGCATGGCCGACATCCAGCCGCACCGCCCGGTCTTGCTCGTGCTCGCCGCGTTCAGTCGCCACGCGGAGGCGCTCGATTGGGCCCGCCAGACCGCCGAAGAGGCCTGGGGGCCGGTGGCCCTGCAGAGCGACCGGTTCGACCATCGCGAGACGGATTACTACGAGCCCACGATGGGCGAGGGGCTCTCGAAGTCGTTCTTCGCCTTCGAGCCGCTCGTCGATCCGGCGGACCTGGTCGCCTGCAAAGAGACCAGCAACCAGTGGGAGCGCGACTACCAGCAGCTCGGCCGGCACAGCGAGCAACGGCCGCTGAACCTCGACCCCGGCTATCTCACCGAAGCCAAGCTGGTGCTGGCCACGACCAAGGACCGCGACCACCGGCTGTACCTGGACCGCGGGATTTTTGCCGAGGTCACGTTGCACTTCCAGCACGGCCGCTGGCAGCCTCGGCCCTGGACCTATCCCGACTATCAGCGGGCCGACTATCATGAATTCTTCAGCCGCTGTCGCGAGTTCTTGCGGCAGCGAACCTAGTCATGGCCCCACGCGCGCTCTTCCTCTTCATCGCCGGGTCGGTTCTGCCGAGCCTGATCGTTTCACTTCTGGCGACGTGGCTGGTGCGGGCCAACGCGGCGCGGTGGGGGCTGATCGACCTGCCGGGCGAGCGCAAGGTGCACACCGCGCCGACGCCCCGCGGCGGCGGGCTGGCGATCTGGCTGGGCGTGGTCGCGACGTTCGCCGCGGCACAGCTGTTTCTGCTCGTCGCCGCGAAGTCGCCCGCCGTCAATGAGCTGATTCCTGAGTTCGCCCGCGGACACGTGGCGGGAATCTGGAGCCAGTCGGGCAAGCTGTGGATTCTGCTCGGCGGCGGAACGGCCCTGGCGCTGCTCGGCCTCGCCGACGACCGCGGCGGGCTCTCCTGGCAGCTGCGCCTGGCCGTCGAATTCGCCGTGGCAGCGACCTGCGTCTGGCTCGTTCCGAACCTGCGGCTGACGGCGTTTCTGCCGTACCCGATCCTGACGGGAGCGCTCTCCGTCCTGTGGATCGTAGCGCTCATCAACGCCTTCAATATGCTCGACAACATGGATGGCCTTTCTGCCGGCGTGGCGGCAATCGCCTCGAGCATGCTCGCTGCGGTGCTGCTGCTCGCCCCCGATCCCGAGACCCGCGGGCCGCAGTTGTTCGTCGCCGGGCTGCTGCTCGTCGTCGTCGGCGCTCTGGCCGGCTTTTTGTGGCACAACCGGCCGCCGGCCAAAATCTTCATGGGCGATTCAGGGGCCTATTTCCTCGGCTTCATGATCGCTGCGGCAACGCTGCTGGCGAGCTACACCGGCTATCAGGGCCAGCGGTCGCATGCGATCCTCGCGCCGGTGCTGGTCATGGCGGTCCCGCTCTACGACATGACAACGGTAATCCTGATCCGCTTGATGGCGGGCAAAAGCCCGTTTCACGCCGACAAGAACCACTTCTCGCACCGGCTCGTCGATCTGGGACTCACGAAGCCGCAGGCCGTGCTCACGGTCTATCTCACAACCGCCACCTGCGGCCTGGCGGCGCTGCTCCTGCACCAGGTCGAGCGGAGCGGCGCGGTGCTGATCGTGCTGCTCGTCGGCTGCGTGCTGTCGCTGATCGCCATTCTCGAATCCACCGCCCGGCGGACGATCAAGAAATGAAGCCCCGCCGCGAAAAACACCACCGTGCCGCCGACCAGGTCGATTGGCCCGGCCTGCTGCGCAGCGGCGTGCTCGCGGGCGCAGTGGCCCTCGTTGTCGTGGCGACGCTGATTCCCAGCGAAGGCTCGGTCGCCACCGGCAGCTACGCGATTCTTGCCGCCGGCTGGTGCGTCCTCGCGATCGTGTGGTGCCTCTCGCTTTTGGTCGATAAACAGCCGGGCCTGGAACTGGGCTGGACCGAATTGGCCGCGGCGGCGCTGATCGCCTGGCACACGCTGGCGGGAATGGTGGTCCTGGGCAGCGGCAACGGTCGCTATGCCTTGAATTCCGTCTGGCTCTACATCGGCTACGGGCTGACGGCCTGGATTCTCCGCCAGACGCTGCGCACGGCCGCGCAAGTCCGGGCCCTCGTTGCCGCGGGATTGTGGCTCGCGCTGCTGCTGGCAAGCCTCGGCTTCTATCAGTACTTTTACGCCTTCCCGCAGCAGCGGCGGCAGTACGAGGCCAACCGCGAGAGAATCCTGGCCGAGAATGACATCCCCCTCGACCAGCCTTCGCAGGTGGCGCAGTTCGAGAACCGCCTCCGCAGCGTCGAGCCGCTGGGGACGTTCGCGCTGACTAACTCACTGGCGGGCCTGCTCGCGCCGTGGTTGTGCGCCGCGTTGGCTGTCGCGCTCGCTGTCCGCGCCGTGCCGCAGCAGCGGCGGACGCTGCTGGCCGCCCTGGCGTTTGCCGTTGTCCTCGCCGCCTGTCTCGTTCTGACCAAGAGCCGCACGGCGTACCTGGCGACGGCTGCCGGCGTCGTGCTGGTCGGACTCTATTGCCGGCCTTCCGGCTGGCGGCTGGATTGGCGAATTCCTGCGGCGGCCGGCGGCATGCTTGTCGTGCTGGGGCTCGTGGCCGTTTATCTCGGCGGCCTCGATGCCCAGGTCCTCAGCGAAGCGCCCAAGTCGGTCCTCTACCGCCTGGAATACTGGCGCGCGACGGCCGCCCTGATCGCCGATCACCCGCTCTTCGGCTGCGGTCCAGGCAACTTCAAGTCGGTCTACGCCGAGTACAAGCTCCCCCAGGCCAGCGAGACAATCTCCGAACCGCACAATTTTCTGCTGGAAGTGTGGGCTACGAGTGGCACGCCGGGCGTCGTGCTCCTGCTCTTGATGGTCGTGGCCTTCGCCGTCGACTTATCGCGGGGCCTCCGGCAGGCTCCTTCCGCCTCGACAGATTCAGGTGACGAGGCAAAGACCGCGCGCCGCACGATCTTCGGCGGAGCGCTCGCTGGCCTTTTGCTGGCGATGCCGCTGGCGCTCGCCGACGACTCTCCG
>DASRJB010000384.1:0-5207 GCA_035649715.1 Pirellulaceae bacterium | reverse complement strand
TCCCTGGGCAGCGCTTCTCTGTCCCAGGGCTGACGAAGGTTGCCGCGTTGCGGCACGGGGCGGGGCGGAGTGCAGGACTCTGAACATTGGTACGCTATTTGCAGTATAGTTCCCTTTGGCGCGGCGGACTGCCGTTTTGGCTGCTCGGCCGCAAATGGCACCCGCTCTCTCTCAATTTGGTCGTTGGCAACTGTGGCGGAATCGCCGCCGCTCCGCTCGGCGGCAGAATATAACGAAAACTCCCCGCCGGCTCTCTAACGCTTATGTTCCTTATGCCGGAAAATCGCCCGGCCATACGCCGGAAGTCCTCGCGTGTCAGGCAGTTGCGGCGCGAGCGGCAGCACAATGAGGCGCGACGCGAATCTGTGCTCGCGGCAGTTTTCGTTATACTCGCCGCGGCCCTTAAGGGCAGCCGACGGGCGCACGAGTAGAGCGCGACCACTGGTCGCGGCTTTGAAACACTGGCGGCTTAGCGGCTGATGAGCTCCAGCACGCTGGCCAGGGCGATGTTGATGAATTCGGGCCGCTCGCGGAGCTCGTGGCCCAGGTCGATGAGGCTCCGCTCCAGCAGGAACATCTCGAGGAGCACGCGGCAGCCGCGGTCGGTGCCGGGCAGGAGGGCGGCGATGCCGGGCTGCTCGCGGTAGGCCTCCCAGAGGGCGGCAATGACCGCGCCGGACCAGTAGCGGGTCCAGGGGGCGACGCGGGGCAGGTCGCTGGGTCGCAGCGCGCCGGGCGTCCGCCTGCTCGGCGCGGCGACCTGGGCCAGCGCGTAGCGGGCGGTGTAGTCGAACGAGCGGATCAGCGAGGCCACGTCGCGAAGCGGCGAGCGCTTGATCCGCCGCTCGCTGAGCGGCACGTCGGCGTTCCCCTCGAAATCGACGACGACAAAGTCCTTGCCGGTGAACAGGATCTGGCCCAGGTGGTAATCACCGTGGCAGCGGATGCGGACGGTCTCCAGCCGCTCGGCCAGCACCTGCCGGAATTCCTGGACGATGCGGCCGCGCTGGGAAAGCAGCTGCTCGGCGGCCGGCCGCTGGGCCTCGTCGAGCGCGGGCAGCTTTTGGGCGAGCTCGTCGAGCGTCTCCAGCGCGTGGGCCCGCATCGTCTGATAGATCGAGCGCTGATAGAAGGGCGAGAACGGCTCCGGCGCGAAGGCCGGGTCCTCGGCGTCGGCGGCCAGCGCCAGGTGCAGCTCCGCGGTGCGGCGGCCCAGCAGCCGGGCCGTGGCCAGGAAGTCCTCGAGCAGCTGGCCGGGAGCCTGCGCGCCGGCTGGGCTCCCTTCGCGCCAATCGGGCGGCGGAGGTGCCGGCAGGGCCGGCTCGAGCGTCACGACGCGCTCGAAGAAGTCCCCCAGGGCGTCGAGCGTGTAATGCCAGGCGTCCCCTTCGTTCTGGAGATACTCGTGCAGCACGGCCAGCGCGACGGGGCCGCTCTTCTTGGCCCGCCACTCGACCGCGCCCAGCAGCCTGGCCACGGGCAGGCTCCGCCCGGAGCGGTTGAAGAACTGCCCGAACTCGATTTCGGGATGCAGGCCTTCCTCGATCTGGCGAAAGACCTTGAGCAGCAATCGGTTGCCGAAGTTGAATAACGAATTGGATTGCCGCTGCTTGATTTGGGTGGCGGCGGCCGGCTCCGGCGCGAACTCCACGGTCCGCCAGCCGGCGACTTCGGCCCCTTGCCGCGTCTTCAGCCGCTGCCCCTGGGCGATCAGTTCCACGAGTGCCGCCGCAAAGTCGCCGCCTGCCGTCGCATCGTACAGCACGCTGCTCTCGGAACCGTCGGTCGTCCGGGCAATGGCGGCGGCCGAGTGCCGCGTGGCGATTTCGTCGGCCCGGCTGCCGGCAGCCAGCCCCAGGGGCAGCGCCAGGCGCTCGATTCGCCCCGGCAGGCGGTCGGCTTCGAGGAGCACGAGCTGCGAGGGTCGGCTGCCCTGGCCGACGCGGATGGAGTCGGTGATCCGCACGGTCTTCACGGCCTGGTCGCCCGCCGCTCCGCGCGAGAGGAACGCGGCCAGGGTCTGCTCGAGGTCGTCTTCGTCCCGGTGCTCCGCGTCGAGCCACGACTGACGGCCGGCGAGCACGGGTAGTTGCGGGGCGGCGGCGTGGGCGGGAACCGGCGACGGCTCGCTCGGCTGCGGAAGCAGGCGGAACCAGAGGAACGAATGCGGCGCGAGCGACAGAAAGTACGGCGTCTTGCCCAGCGGCGGAAACCGCGTGCCGCCGAAGAACTCAATCGGCAGCTGCCCGGCCAGCGCCGACAGGTCGAGGTCCGCGTACTGCACGAACCGCGAAAGGTTCGCCACGACCAGCACCGTCTCGTCCCCGTGCCGCCGCAAGAACGCCAGCACCTTGCGGTTTTTCGGGTGCAGGAACTCGAGCGATCCGCGGCTGAGGGCCAGCGAACGCTTACGGGCGTCGATCAGCCGCTTCATCCACCAGAGCAGCGAGTGGCGGTTGTTCTGCTGGGCCTCGACGTTGAGGGCTTCGTAGTGGTACTCGGGGTCGATGATGATCGGCAGGTAGAGCTTTTGCGGATTGGCCCGCGAGAAGCCGGCGTTGCGGTCGGCGCTCCATTGCATCGGCGTGCGGACGCCGTTGCGGTCGCCGAGGTAGATGTTGTCCCCCATGCCGATCTCGTCGCCGTAGTAGATGACCGGCGTGCCCGGCAGCGAGAACAAGAGGCCGTTCATCAGCTCGATGCGGCGGCGGTTGTTCGAGAGGAGCGGCGCGAGGCGGCGGCGGATGCCCAGATTGATGCGGGCCCGCGTTTCGGCCGCGTAGGCCCGGTACATATAGTCGCGCTCCTCGTCGGTGACCATCTCCAGCGTCAGCTCGTCGTGGTTGCGGAGGAACATGGCCCACTGGCAGTTCGCCGGGATTGCCGGCGTCTGGTCCATGATGTCCACGAGCGGAAAGCGGTCCTCGCGGTGGATCGCCATGAACAGCCGGGGCATCACCGGAAAGTGAAACGCCATGTGGCATTCGTCGCCGCTGCCGAAATAGGCGACGGCGTCCTCGGGCCACTGGTTAGCCTCGGCCAGGAGCATGCGGCCGCTGAACTTCGCATCGACGTGGGCCCGCAGCTTTTTGAGGAAGGCGTGGGTCTCGGGCAGGTTCTCGCAGTTGGTGCCCTCGCGCTCGTACAGGTAGGGCACGGCGTCGAGCCGCAGGCCGTCAACTCCCAGGCCGAACCAGAAATCGACGAGCGGCAGGATCGCCTCGTGGACGGCGACGTTGTCGTAGTTGAGATCGGGCTGGTGAGAATAGAAGCGGTGCCAGTAATAGGCCTTGGCAACGTTGTCGTACGTCCAGTTCGAGGGTTCGAAGTCCTTGAAGATGATGCGGGCGTCGCGGTACTTCTCGGGCGTGTCGCTCCAGACGTAGAAGTCGCGCTCTTTGCTGCCCGGCGGCGAGCGGCGGGCCCGCTGGAACCAGGGATGCTGGTCCGAGGTGTGGTTGATGACCAGCTCGGTGACGACCTGCAAGTCGCGCTCGTGGGCGGCTTCCAGGAGGCGCCGGAAGGACTCCAGCGTGCCGTATTGCGGGTGGATGTTCTGATAATCGGCGATGTCATAGCCGTCGTCGCGCAGGGGGGAAGGATAGAAGGGCATCAGCCACAGCGCGGTGACGCCCAGGTCCTGCAGGTAGTCGAGCTTCTGCGTCAGCCCATCGAAGTCGCCGATGCCGTCGCCAATGCTGTCGAAGAACGAGCGGACGTGCAGCTGGTAAATAACGGCGTCTTTGTACCAGAGCGGATCGGACACGCCTTAACTCCCCCCTGTTGCAAACATCCCGCGATCGTATGTCTCCGCCAGCTTCCGCAGTCGCTGCTCGTGCTCGGCCGTGAACTGCCCGGGCGCGAGCCGCCAGCGCCAGTTGCCGCTGGTCGTGCTGGGCAAGTTCATGCGGGCCTCCGTTCCCAGGCCCAGCACGTCCTGGAGCGGAAACACCGCCAGGCGGGCGACAGACGCCAGGGCCAGGCGAATCAAGTCCCAGTGGATCTCGCGGCCGTCCGTATTCACGTATGCCAGCGCGTAATCGCGCTCGCGGGCGATCTGCTCGGCCGAGCGCGTCGTCCCCTCGCCGGCCCGGCTGTGAAACCAGCCGACGGCCGTGTCGTTGTCGTGCGTGCCGGTATAGACGACGCAATCCGGGACGTAATGGTGCGGCAGGTAGTTCGGGGCTTCGGGATCATCGCCGAAGGCGAATTGCAGGATTCGCATTCCGGGGTAGCCGAACTCTTCGCGGAGGGAAACCACGGCGGGCGTGATGACACCGAGGTCTTCGGCGATCAACGGGAGCGGGCCGAGCTGCGAGGTCGCGGCGGCAAACAGCGCCGCGCCCGGCCCCGTCATCCAGCGGCCGGAGGCGGCGGTCGGGGCGTCCGCAGGAATTTCCCAGTGGGCGACGAAGCCGCGGAAATGGTCCAGCCGGACCAGATCGAACATCGTCATGGCTTGCCGCAGGCGGCGAACCCACCAGTCGTAGCCGCGGACGGCCTGGCGGTCCCAATCGTAAATTGGATTCCCCCAATGCTGGCCCGTGGAGCTGAAATAGTCCGGCGGCACGCCGGCGACGACGGCCGGCAAGCCTCGCTCGTCGAGCTTGAACAGCTCGCGGCTCGCCCAGACATCGGTGCTGTCGTGGGCCACGAAGATCGGCACGTCGCCGACAATCCGCACGCCGGCGGCGTTGGCGTGGGCTTTCAGAGCCTGCCACTGCCGGAAGAATTGCCACTGCACGAACGTCTGAAAATCGATCTCGTCCCGCAGCCGCTGGCGGGCCTGGGCAATCGCTTCCGGCTGTCGGGCCGCGAGCTCCGCCGGCCAGCGGGTCCACTCGACTTCGCCCTGCTCCCGCTTGATGGCCATGTACAGGGCGAAATCGCTGAGCCACCATTCGTTCTCGATGCAGAATTTATCCCAATCGTTGCGGGGCTCGGGTTCGGCGGATAGCCCGAATCGCTCGAACGCGCGGCGCAGCAGCCCGATTCGCCACGGCTTGACGCGCTCGAAATCGACTGCGGCCTCGGGAAAGCGAGGGGCTTCGGCCAGCTCGTCGGCGGTGAGCCAGCCGCGGGCGGCCAGGTCGCGCAAATCGACCAGCAGCGGGTTGCCGGCGAACGCCGAGAAGCACTGATAGGGCGAGTCGCCGTAGCCAGTCGGCCCCAGCGGCAGCACCTGCCAGACGCCCTGGCCGGCGCGG
>DASRJB010000383.1:0-2992 GCA_035649715.1 Pirellulaceae bacterium | reverse complement strand
AAGTACCCCCTAGGGGATTTGAACCCCTGTTACCGGACTGAGAACCCGGGGTCCTGGGCCGCTAGACGAAGGGGGCGGCGGTGGCAAACGTCTGCTGCTATTTCAACAGGAAATCGGTAGTTGTCAAGGACGCGGACAGCGTGTGTAGGTTCGCGAGTGAAAGGGGCTAGTGGTTAGTGCTGGTGGCTAGTGCCGGGGCTCCTCACTAGCCACCAGCCACCAGCACTAGGTCACCTGTCTTGCTTGCTCCCCGCTAAGCATCGGGATATGTTGATCGAAACGGAGGCACACTGCATGCTGCACGTCAGGACTGGCGATCGCGGCCGCTGGTCGCGGCGCGGCTTTTTGCAGGCCGGGGCGCTGGGCGTCGGCGGCTTGACGCTGGCCGAGCTCTCCCGCCTGAAGGCGGCCGGCGCGGTTCGCCCGAAGGCAGCCGGTACGAGCGTGATCCTGATCTGGCTCAGCGGCGGCCCCGGTCACATGGAGACCTGGGATCCCAAGCCGAATGCCCCGGCCGAATATCGCGGCCCGCTGAAGGCGATCGACACGAACGTTGCCGGCGTGCAGTTCAGCGAGCTGATGCCCGAGCAGGCCCGCCTGATGGACAAGCTGGCGGTGCTGCGGACTGTGAACCACGGCACCGGCGACCATACCAAGGGCAACCACTGGATGCTGACGGGCTTCGAAGGCCCGGCGTTCAACGCGCCCGACAACCGCGACCAGCGGCGGCCGGCCCTGGGCTGCGCGGCGGCGAAGCTCCGCGGGCCGAATAAGCCGGGGCTGCCTCCTTACGTGGCCGTGCCGCACCTCCGCGGCGGCACCGACAACCTGTTCCACTACGCGGCTTATCTGGGCGGCGGCTGGAATCCGTTCATCGTCAACTCGGACCCGAATGAAAAAGGCTTCGCCGTCCGCAACCTGACGCTGCAGGGCGACTTGACCCTGGAGCGCGTCGCCGAGCGGCGGACGCTCCGCGAGGAGTTCGACCGGCTGAAGACGGCCGGCGAGCGGGGCGGCCGCGAGCTCGACGACCATCAGCAGGCAGCCTTCGACCTGCTCACCGGCCCAGAGGTGAAGAGCGCCTTCGAAATCGGTCGCGAGAGCGACAAGCTCCGCGATCGCTACGGCCGGCACACGTTCGGCCAGAGCGCGCTCCTGGCACGCCGGCTGGTCGAGCACGGCGTGACGTTTGTCACGGTCAATTGCGTGCCCTGGGATCATCACGGCTCTCCGGGGCAGTACAAGACCGAGGAAGGCGCGCGGCTCCTCATTCCACCGCTGGACCGGGCGATCGCCGCGCTGATCGAGGACCTCGTCGAGCGCGGGCTGTATGAAAAGACGCTCGTCGTGGCGATGGGCGAGTTCGGCCGTACGCCGCGAATGAACTCGAATGCCGGTCGCGACCACTGGGGCAACACGTTCAGCGTGCTCATGGGCTGCGGCGGCATGCCGATGGGCCAGGTGATCGGCCGCTCCAGCCCCCGCGGCGAGCACGTGGTCGAACGCCCCTTGAGCCCGCAAGACGTGGCGGCCACCGTCTATCATCACTTGGGCATCGACTGTCGCGCGGTCAGCTTCCGCGACGCCCTCGACCGCCCCATGCCGCTGATCGACAAGGGCGAGGCGATCCGCGAGCTGGTGGGGTAAAGCCGCATGAAAACAGGCCCTGCCGAGCGCCGCTGCACTGGGCCGCTGAGCTGCACTGGGCCGCTGAATCGCCGGCAGTGGCTGCAGCTCGGCGGTCTCTCGCTGGGGGCGCTCTCGCTGGGCGTGCAGCCGACGCAAGCCGGTCTGCTCGCGGCGGAAAGGGCAGGGGAGATCGACCGCGATTTCTCGGTGATCCTGTTCTGGGCCAACGGCGGTCCCAGTCACATCGACCTGTTCGACCTGAAGCCCGACGCGCCGGCGGAATATCGCGGCCCGTTCCGCCCGATCCGCACCAGCGTGCCGGGCATCGAGATCACCGAGCTGTTGCCGCAGCTGGCGAAGCTGGCCGACAAGTTCGCACTGGTTCGCAGCCTGCACCATGAGCGGAACGAGCATTCGGGCGGCACGCACCGGTTTCTCACGGGCTACGCCTCGCGGCAGGCGAA
Source organism: Pirellulaceae bacterium (assembly GCA_035649715.1). Taxonomy (GTDB): domain Bacteria; phylum Planctomycetota; class Planctomycetia; order Pirellulales; family Pirellulaceae; genus CAYLLN01. The sequence goes on along the minus strand of DASRJB010000383.1, from coordinate 899 downwards.
CCTGAACGACGCCGAGTATCCCGAGCTGGGGTCGATCGTGGCCCACGAGCTGGCCGATCGCTCGCCCGACGTGCCGCCGTTCGTCGCCAACACCAAGCTCTACGGCAGCGGCCCGGCGTACCTCGGGCCGGCCTATGCCCCGTACATGCCGGCCCCCAATCCGGCGTCCTCGACGGGCAACAACACGTACGACCCGATTCCGATTTATCCCACGGGCGGCGGCAATTCGGCCTTGGCGATCGCAGCGGGCGGCGCGGTCACGCTCAATCGCCGCCTGGAGCTGCTGAAAGACCTGGACGCGCTGCCGCGGGCCGTCGATGGCGGCGGCCAGATCGCGGCCCTCGATTCGTTCCAGCAGCGGGCCGTGGCGATGCTCGCCAGCCCGCGGACCCGCGCGGCCTTTGACCTGGCGCGCGAGGACGCCCGCACCCGCGAGCGCTACGGCAATACGCATTTTGGCCGCAGCCTGCTGACTTGCCGCCGGCTGGTCGAGGCCGGCGTGCGGCTGGTGCAGTGCCAGGCCGAATTCCGCCTGAAACCCGAAACAGGCCGCACCAGCAACTGGGACGACCACTCGGTCAACGCGCACATCTTCGACGCCTATCGCGAGAAGCTGCCATCGTTCGACCAGTCGGTCTCGGCGCTGATCGCGGACCTGTACGAGCGGGGCCTCGACGATCGCGTGCTGTTCATCTTCTGCGGCGAGTTCGGCCGCACTCCGCTGATTCGCAACCAGGACCCCAGCGGCCGGCCCGGCCGCGACCACTGGTCCCGCGCGATGAGCGTGCTCCTGGCCGGCGGCGGCCTGAAGATGGGCCAGGTCATCGGCAAGACCAGCAGCAAGGCCGAAGAGCCCGTCGAACGGGTTATGGACAGCAACTGCCTCCTGGCGACCATCT
>DASRJB010000382.1:0-2635 GCA_035649715.1 Pirellulaceae bacterium | reverse complement strand
CTCGGCCGCTTCGATCCGTTTGTCTCGGTCAACAACAACTGGGACCACCTCGACCTGCCGACGGCAGTGTTTCTCGATCCGAACAATCCCGGGCTCGGCTCGGCGATCGTCTCCGGTCGCAGCAACGTCTATCGCCTGAACGTCGCCGTGACCAAAGAAAACCCGCTGGGCGGGCAGTGGCGGCTGGGCGTCGATGCCACGGAGAGCCGCTTTCCCATCAGCGTGCTCCCGCTCAATCCAGAGCAGCGATCGTCGGCGGACATCAGCTACACGCAGCCGCTGCTGCAGGGCTTCGGTCCGCGGGCCAACCTCGCGCCGGTCGTGCTGGCGCGGATCGACACCGAGCGATCGTTCTTCCAGCTCAAGGGGGCGGTGCAGCAGCAGGTGCGGGGCGTGATCGAAGGCTATTGGAACCTGGTCAGCGCCCGGACCAGCGCGATCGTCCGCCGCCGGCAGGTCGAAATCTCGCAGCTCGGCTACCGGCGGGCCAGCGCCCAGTTCGAGATCGGCCTGACCGACGCCAGCGGCCGGGCGCAGGCCCGCTCGACGCTGGCCCAGTTCCAGGCGCAGCTCGTCGCCGCGGAAGCCGACGTGCTGCAAAGCGAAGCGGCGCTGCGCAACATCCTGGGACTGCCTCCCTGGGATGAGGCCCAGATCGTTCCCACGACCGAGCCGACGTTCGAGCGGTTCGAGCCCGACTGGAACGAGCTGGTCGAGCTGGCGGCCCAGCGGCGACCGGACCTGGTCGAGCTCAAGCTGATCCTCGAGGCCGACGAGCAGCAACTCATCCTGGCGAACAACAACGCGCTGCCGCGCCTGGATGCGTCGGCCCTCTACCGCTGGAACGGCCTGACGGGCGAGATGCCGAATGGCAACGGCCTGGCCAGCGGGCCGGGGTTCAACGACTGGACGCTCGGCGTGAATTTCTCAGTGCCCGTCGGCCTGCGGACGGCGCGGGCGCAGCTGCGCCAGCGCGAGCTGATCCTGGCCCGCGACCGGGCGAACCTCGACCAGGGGCTGCACGCCGCCTCGCACAACCTGGCCACAACCGTGCGGAGCCTGGCCCAGGCGTACGAACAATACCTCGCGTTCCAGGAAGCCCGCAACGCGGCCCAGGCGAACCTCGACCAGCAGAGCGCCGTGAACGACGTCGGCCGGATCGACGGCCTCGTCTATCGCCAGGCGATCGCCGACCTGGGGAACTCGATCGTCAGCGAAGCCGATTCCGCAGCGAACTACAACACGCTGCTGGCGGAGCTGGAATTGCAAAGCGGAACCATTCTGGAAACGCACGGCGTGCGGTTCTACGAGGAACGTTTTGGCTCGATCGGCCCGCTGGGCCGCCCGGTTCATCCCCGCGACTTCCCACAGTCCACTCCGCCGACGCCCAACGCCGACCGCTACCCGCCGGGCGAGCGGCCCGCCGAACGGGCCTTCAGCTTGGAGCAAATCGAACGCCGGACGCCGGGCGAACAACGGCCCGGCAGTCCCGAAATGCTGCCGCAACCGTTGCCGCGTCCCCGCGAACGGTAGCCCGGCAGAGAGTTTTCAACTTCAAAGGCCAACCTCGGCTCGTCGGCCGTCGTAGGTCACCGCGGTGCGCTTGCCGGAGGGAATGAGCTCAATATTAAGTGTGCGCGAGGGCAGGAGGAGCGTGCCGGCGCTGGCGTCGCGCTCGATGGTAAGCCGGCGGGCGGCGTCGTTCCAGGTCAGGCGGGTCCAGGCGAATTTGCCGGCGAGGTATTCCTGCGAAGCACCGTCGTCCTCGTACCAGCGAAATTCGCCATCGGCGCCGGAATAAACGCGGATCGTCGTCGGCTCGCTGACAGGCTGCGACAGGTATTGACGCAGCGGATCGATGGGGAGGATCGCGCCGGCTCGGACGTAAAGTGGCATTGTCTCGAGATCGACCGGGCGCTGGATCGTCCGGCCGCCGGCCATTTTTTCGCCTGTCCACCAGTCGTACCAATCGCCTTTTGGCAAGTACACCTCGCGCGTCGTCGCGCCTTTCGTGAAGACCGGCGCGACGAGCAGGTCGCGGCCCCACAGATACTGCGAGCCCAAGCCGCGGGCCTGCCCTTCGTCCGGATAGTGCAGCCACATCGCCCGCATCAGCGGCAGGCCGCTCTCGCGGGCCTCGGCGGCCAGCGTGTAGGTATAGGGAATCAGCCGATACCGCAGCTCGGCATATTTGCGGCAGATCGGCTCGATCGAAGCGTCGTTCAGGGCCGACTGCGGCGGAAGGTCGGATTGCCCCTCAGTGAAGCCCATGTCGGCCAGGCCCCAGCCCCACGGCGTCCGCAGTCGCCAGATGCGGCCGTGCGAGCGGAAACTTGGGCAGAAGGCCGAGAACTGGAACCAGCGGGCATAGAGTTCGCCGGTCAGCTCGCTCGTGGTGTAGAAGCCGCCGGTATCGGAGCCCCAGAAGGGGCTCAAGCTGAGCGAGTGGTTGATGCCGACGGCGATCTGCCCTTCGAGCGTCTTCCAGGTCGATTGGGTGTCGCCCGACCAGACCCAACCGCCCCACTGGGCGACGCCCAGGTGACCGTTGCGGTGCAGGCTCCAAGGCCGTTCATCGGGCCGCGTCGAAAGCGGACCCTGATAGTAAAGCTGATGCCGCTTGATCCGCTCGAAC